>CANSLL010000075.1 GCA_947647695.1 uncultured Clostridia bacterium
CTTTACTGGCAGTGGGACTTTCCAGCATCATTCTGACCTACCGGAACACCTTGGGGACAGTAGAGCAAATGATGAGCCAAACCGCGATTTTGGCCGGGGAACGTATCGAGCAGGAACTGAGCGCATATCGAAACGTCGCTATGGACACAGGTTGTATCCCACAGCTGTCTGATAGCACAGTACCGGTGGCCGAAAAGCGGGCCATCATTGACGAACGCGTCGCAATGCATGATTTCCAGCGCGGCAATCTTGTCGGCGCAGACGGAATCAGCCTCTTTGACGGCAATGATTATTCTGACCGGGAATATGTGCAGCAGGCCATGCAGGGCAATGTGTATGTGTCCGAACCCTTAGTGAGTAAAGTGACCGGTGAACTCTCCATCATCGTGGCGGCACCTCTCTACGCAGGCGGAAACCGCGGCTCCAGCATTGTAGGCGTGGTTTATTTTGTACCCCACGAGACCTTTTTGAATGATATTGTTTCTTCTATCAGTATCAGCGATACCTGCCATGCGTACATGATTAACAAGTCCGGCTACACCATTGCCGACACTACCTTGGATACCATCACTACGCAGAATATTGAACAGGAAGCGGAAAGCGACAAATCTTTGAAAGCTTTGGCCGCGATCCATACAGCCATGCGCCAGGGCGGCACGGGTTTTGGCAGCTTTCAGGATTCCGACGGCCCCCGCTTTGCGGCGTATGCTCCTGTGGGCGGCACGGACGGCTGGAGCGTGGCCGTAACCGCTATGAAGAAAGACTACCTTGTCGAAACATATTTCGGGATATTCATCAACATCGCTATCATGCTTCTCTCCATCATCGCTTCCATCATCGTGGCGCTGAAGCTGTCCAGCAATATCAGCGTCCCCATGCAGGCGTGCGCCAAGCGCATGAAGCTGTTGGTCGAAGGTGATCTGGAGTCCCCTGTGCCCCAGAGCCATGGCCGCGATGAAACGGCAGAATTGACGAGGTCCACAGCGGAACTGGTGTCCGGCCTGAATACGATCATCAACGATATCGGCTATCTGCTGACGGAGATGGCCGGGAAGAATTTTGATATTCGTTCGGCCCATCAGGACGCCTATGTGGGCAGCTTCCAAGGGATCCTCCACTCCATGCGGACGCTGAAGGTCCAACTGAGCGCCACTCTAAGCCAGATCGATTCGGCTGCCGGGCAGGTTTCCTCCGCCAGCGATCAGGTGTCTACTGGCGCTCAAGCCCTGAGCCAGGGTAGTATGGTACAGGCAAGCTCCGTGGAAGAGCTTGCTGCCACAATCGGCGACATCTCCAACAGCGCAAAGAAAACTGCCGCTGCCGCCCAGGAAGCAGGCAGTTATGTGCAGCAGGCCGGCGCGCAGCTGAATGCCAGTGTGGCCCATGTGGATGAGCTGAACGAAGCGATGAAGAAGATCACCGCCTCCTCTCAGGAGATTTCTGTGATTATTGCCACGATAGAAAATATTGCGTTCCAGACCAATATCTTGGCGCTGAACGCCGCCGTGGAGGCCGCTCGCGCAGGCGCTTCCGGCAAGGGCTTCGCCGTGGTCGCAGATGAAGTGCGCAATCTGGCATCCAGATCCGACGAGGCCGCGAAGGCGACCAAGGAGCTGATCGAGCATTCCATCGCAGCGTCCGGTGAAGGCAGGCAGGCCGTATCCAGAGTCACAGAATCTCTGGAGCGTACCAGCGAGCTGGCCGGTAACGTGAGCACACAGATGAACATAGTCGTGGAAGCCATCGAAAATCAAACCTCCGCCATCGCCCAGGTTACAGAAGGCGTGGATCAGATCTCCTCTGTCGTACAGACCAACAGTGCCACTTCTGAGGAGAGCGCCGCCGCCAGCCAGCAGCTCTCGGCGGAAGCATCCAGTTTGAAGAATTTGGTCAATCAGTTTACCTTGGCAAGCGATTAAGGCACATCGCCGCCGAAATATCTGGTCTTCGGAATTTTCCCGAACTTACATCTTTTCATTAACCAAATCAGCAACAAGGGTACCGCAATGCGCGATACCCTTGTTGCTTCTCTTTATACTATGCCCGGAACTCCCCCATGCTCCCCGTCAGCGGCTTTTGCGGGTGCGCAGCCATTTGATTCCCTGAATCTCTGCCACGTTGGCCACAGCACAAAGCACAACTACACCATACAGCGCCGGCGGCAGCCCCGCTACCTGGAGCAGCGATGCCAGCGGCGGGAGCAGCAGCACTGCGCTCAGCATCAGGGCGCCCGCAAGGAAAGAGAGATTCAGTGCCCGGTTGTTGAACATTTCCCGGGTAAACAAGACCGGCCGGTCCGACTTGCTGTTGAACCCGTGCATCAGGCGGGACAGGCACAGTGTGGCAAAGGCCATCGTGCTCCCTACGGCGGCAGCCCCGGCGGGCAGCGCCCCACCCCAGTGTAGGCCGGTATGGAACGCAAGCATGGTGTTGACGGCGATCACTGCGCCCTCTATCAGGACGCCCGTCAGGAATGTCCGCGTCAGGATCGGTTCGTCCTTGGGGCGGGGCCTCTCGTTCATCACAGCTTCGCTGTGCGGGTCAAGGCCCAGAGAAATGGCGGGCAGGCTGTCCGTCAATAGATTGATGAACAAGAGATGGACCGCCGCAAAGGGCACCGGCAGCGCCGCGGCACAGGCGTACAGTACAGACAGGATGCCCGCGGTGTTTCCGGACAACAGGAACTTGATGGACTTTTTGATATTGGCGTACACATTACGCCCGTTGGCCACCGCCTTGACAATGGTGGAGAAATTGTCATCCGTCAACACCATGGATGCAGCGTCCTTGGCGACCTCCGTACCGGTGATCCCCATAGCCACGCCCACGTCCGCCTGCTTCAGCGCGGGCGCGTCGTTGACGCCGTCTCCCGTCATGGCAACGATATTGCCCCGCTCCTGCCAGGCGCGCACAATACGGATCTTATGCTCTGGAGAGACTCGTGCATAAACGGAGATCTCCGGGACAGTCCGCCGCAGAGCCTCGTCGCTCAAAGCATCCAGTTCCGAGCCCTCCACCGCCCGCTCCCCCGGACGGAGGATGCCAATTTCCCGGGCAATCGCCGCCGCTGTGACCTTATGGTCACCGGTGATCATCACGGGACGGATGCCCGCGCGGATGCATCGTTCCACGGCATCCTTTGACTCAGCGCGCGGCGGGTCCATCATGGCAACAAGACCCAGGAACGTCAGGTCTTGCTCCTGCTCCGGCACAACAGAAACGCTGCCGGAGATCTCTTTCCAGGCAAAGGCCAGCACCCGCAGGCCATCCTCGGAAAAGCGCCGGTTGACGGCTTGAATAGCGTTAATGTCTTCCTGGGTGACTGGTCGCGAACCGCTGCCGGTCTCAATGGCCGTCACCCGCGTCAGGAGGATATCCACCGCACCCTTGGTATAAAAGACCAGCCTTCCATCAATTTCGTTTACGGTAGTCATCAGCTTCCGGTCAGAATCAAAGGGAACTTCCCCCCTGCGGGGATGAGTCCGGCGCAGCAGCTGCCAATCGATCCCCTGCTCTTGCACAGCGGCAATCAGTGCCGTTTCCGTAGGGTCTCCGATCTCCTTCCCGTCGGAGATCGAGGCATCGCTGCACAAAACGCATGCACGCATCAAATCGCGTGCCGCAGGCGCCGGATCTGCCAGTGCTGCGGGCGTCCCGACTATGCCATTCACATAGACCTTTTGAACCGTCATTTTGTTCTGGGTCAAGGTACCTGTTTTATCCGAACAGATAACAGAAACGCTGCCGAGACCCTCCACGGCTTGCAGCTTTCGGATTACAGCGTTTTCCTGCACCATCCTCTGGGTACTGAAGGCCAGCACAATCGTCACAATCGAGCTGAGCGCCTCGGGAATGGCCGCCACGGCCAGGGCTACGGCAAACAGGAACGCGTCCATGAACGCGCCGCCCTGCATGATATTCAGGCAAAAGACCACAGCACAGGTGATCAGGATCAGCACGGCCAATTTCTTCCCGAACCGGTCAAGGTTTTCCTGCAAAGGCGTCTTTTTTGCAGAGGTGTCTTTCAGCAGTTGAGCAATCCTGCCGACCTCGGTGTCCATCCCGACTGCTGTGACCAGGAATTTTCCACGCCCGTAGGTCACAAAACTCCCCGCATAGACCATGTTCACGCGGTCGCCCAAGGGCATGTCGTGCGCTAAAGCGGTGTCCGATTTTTCCACGCTTAGGCTCTCGCCGGTCAGGGCGCTTTCGTTTACCTTCAGGCTTGCGTTCTCCCAAATGCGCCCATCTGCGCAGACGGAGTCTCCCGCCTCTAACAGCACGATGTCACCCACAGTGACATCCCTGGACGGCAGCACAAGGACTTTCCCGTCCCGAAGCACCTTGGCCGTTGGCGATGAAATTTGTTTCAGGCTGTCCAGCGAGTGCTCCGCCTTGATCTGCTGCACCGTACCGAGGATCGCGTTCATTACGATGACGGCGCCAATCACGGCAGCGCTTTCCATGTCGCCCAGCAGCCAGGAGACCCCCGCGGCGGCGATCAGGATCAGCACCAGGAAATCCTTGAACTGTTCCAAAAAGACTCGCCAGACCGGCTTTTTCTCCCCCTCCGCCAAAAGGTTCGGTCCGTACCTGGCCAGGCGCGCACTGGCTTCCTCCTGCGTCAGTCCCAGCTCCGAACGGCCATATTCCTGTAAAACCGCCGCCTTGCTCATTTGATAGTCTTTCTTCATTTTGATACCAACTCCCGATCGTAGTTTTGACCATCGCGGCGCAACTATTTCAGGATGGCAATAAAAAAAGCGATCCTTTCGTTGCGAACGATGCAACAAAAGTCTCGCTGCTTACTTGCGCTCCAGACGCGCCGGCGGCGCAGTCGAGATGACGGAACGCAAACATCTCCCGGAGATGTGAACTACTCCCTTTTGACGGTGTCGACTATACCATAGAACAAAGAAAAAGTCAAGAAAAAATTGTAAAAACGGAGGCGGCGGAAATGTCCTCCAAACACGTCCGCCGCCTGTTTCTCACAGCATTTCCAAAAAATCATCCTCTGTCAACACCGGGATGCCCAGCTCTTCCGCCTTTTGCAGCTTAGAGCCGGCATTGTCTCCGGCGACCACATAAGTCGTTTTTTTGGAAACGGAGGACGCAGCCTTTCCGCCGCGCGCCTCGATCATCTTCCCCGCCTCCTGGCGGGTAAACCTGGTCAGAGAGCCAGTCAGGACAAAGGTCATGCCCTCAAAATCGCTGTTGATCTGCTTTTCCAGGCAGTCCATATTAACGCCCGCATCTCGCAGGCGTTCGATCAGATGCCGGGACTGGGAACTCTCCAGCCAATCCAGCACGAAGCGGGCCGTGATCGGGCCGATGTCGGGGATCTCCGTCAACTCCTCTAAGCTGGCCTGCGCCAAAGCGTCAAAGGACCTGAAATGGGATGCCAGCACCTTGCCCGCTTTCGCCCCCACCTGGCGGATTCCCAGAGCGTACAGCAGCCGGGACAAATCGTTCCCCTTGGAACGTTTGATGGCGGCGATGGCATTGGCTGCGGATTTCTTCCCCATACGCTCCAGCTTCGCCACGTCTTCTTCCCTCAGACTGTACAGGTCCGCCGCAGAGCGCACCAGATCCGCGTCGATCATCTGTTGGAGCACCGCGGGACCGATCCCATCGATATCCATGGCATCCCGGCTAACGAAGTGCATCAGATTGCGCAGCAGCTGGGCGGGACATTCCGCGCCGGTACAGCGCACCGCCGCGCCCTCCTCGTCCCGAAACACCGGCGCGCCGCAAACCGGACACGTCTCCGGCAGATGATACGGCGTCGTGCCCTCAGGCCGCTTGGACAGATCCACGGAGACGATTTCCGGGATGATCTCCCCGGCCTTCTGGACGATTACCGTGTCCCCGATGCGGATATCCTTCTCCGTGATATAATCCTGATTGTGCAACGACGCGTTGGTCACCGTCGTACCGGCAAGGCGCACCGGCTCCACCACCGCCTTCGGCGTCAAAACGCCCGTGCGACCCACCTGGACCACGATGTCCAGCACCTTGGACGGCTTTTGCTCCGGCGGGTATTTATAGGCAATGGCCCACCGGGGAGATTTTGCGGTACTGCCAAGAATATCACGGTCTATTAAGTTGTTTAACTTTACAACCGCTCCGTCCATATCAAAGGGAAACTCCGCCCGGCGGTCGTTCAGCGCGGCGATTTCTGCCTGGCATTCCTCGATCGTTTCTACCACGCGGTGGGGAATGACCTTGAAATTCTGAGAAGCAAGATAGGAAAGGGTCTCCTCATGGGTGGCAAAGGTTTGTCCTTCGCACAGCTGGAGGTTAAAAATCTGGATATCGAGACGGCGCTGGGCGGCAATTTTGGAATTCAGCTGGCGCAGGGACCCTGCCGCCGCATTGCGGGGATTGGCAAAGAGCGCCTCCCCCTTCAGTTCCCGCATGGCGTTGAGTTCCTCAAACACCTTGTGGGACATATACACCTCGCCGCGCACAATCAACCGCGGCAACTTCTCCGGCAGGGTCATGGGAATGGACCGGACAGTGCGCAGATTTTCCGTCACGTCTTCCCCTACGCTTCCGTCGCCCCGGGTCGCGCCCCGGACGAACACGCCGTCCCGGTACTCCAGGGCCACGGATAAACCGTCCACCTTCGGCTCCACGCTGTATTCCACACGGGACAGCTGCTCTTCCATATGGACACCGAATTCCGCCACCTCGCCGCTTGAAAAAACGTCCTGCAAGCTCTCCAGCGGCACAGCGTGCTCCACCGGTTCGAACTGAGTCAGGATCTTGCCGCCGATCCGCTGGGTGGGCGAATCCGGCGTGACCTCTTCGGGATGCTCCCGCTCCAGGTCCTCTAACTGACGGAGCATATGGTCGTACTCATAATCCGAGATCTCCGGGTCGTCCAGGACATAGTAGCGGTAGCCATGCCGGTTGAGGGTATCGCGCAATTCCTTCATTTGTTCACGATAATCCATTTTTCCACCTGTCTCCTCATTGGTTGGTCATGTATTCCCTGACATCGTCTATATTGCCGGACTGAAAATAGGTATAAGTATCCGGCACGGAACCGACGATGACCGTTTCCGCCACAGCCAGAGAGCTGTCCACGGACGTGGATGTCGTATAGCCCGGCATCAGGATGCGCACCGTGACCTTCACATGGAGCACAACCTGATGCTTGGTCTGGTTGATGCCCGCGTCGGTAAAGCGGTTTTCAAACTCCGCAGACGGCAGCCCGACGGACAAAATGCGCACATGGATATCCGGCCCGCGGCCCGCCAGCAGCGCGATGCCGGAAAGGCTGCCCACGGGAATCGCCAGCTCGCTGCTGGAGATGGAGCCGACCTTCTGCATCACTTTCTCCGCCACCTCGATCTGCAAGCGGTTGAACTGGACCATATTGCTGGTCAGCGCGGTGATCCTGCCATCGTGGTCCTTTTCCAGGGAAATCAGGTCGTCATAATTGTATTCCCCCGTGCTCAGTGTTTCCGATACAGCCTCCGCCACCGACCTATGGATCACGTTGGACAGCGTCGCCGTGGCCATGGTGTTCATGATCGGCCGCAGCTGCATCATGGCAAGAAAAAAGACCACGGCAGCGGCAATCAGCAGTCCCAGAACCAGCAGCATCAGGATACGCCCACGCCGCCGCCGGCGGTAGGCAAAAAAACTCAGCGCCATAAATCCACCCCATAGGGCAGTTTATGTCACCCCTGCTTGTTTTGATACGCTAAAATTTCCGAAACAGCCAACAAAATCCCCGTTTTGCCCGATTCATAAGTCAACCCGCCTTGGAGATAGGCCAAATACGGCTCCCGCATGGGCGCGTCACAGGACAGCTCAATGGACGCGCCCTGAATAAACGCGCCGGCCGCCATGATGACCGGGCAGTCGTAACCGGGCATGTTCCAGGGCTCCGGCGTGACAAAGGAATCCACGGGAGAACCAAATTGGATACCGCGGATAAACGCCTTCAGCGGCTCCGGCGCGCCAAAGGAGATCCGCTGGATGATATCATGACGCACCGCCGTGGACGCCGGTTCCGTCTGATAGCCCAGCAGCTCCATGACGCGAGCACAGAACACCGCCGTCTTTAACGCCTGGGCCACAACGTGGGGCGCAAAAAAGAGTCCCTGGAACAGCAGGCGGTTGTTCCCCAGCGTGCTGCCGCACTCCTTCCCGATGCCCGGTACCGTCAGCCGCGCCGCCGCCGCTTCCACAAGATCGTGCCGTCCGGCGATGTAGCCGCCCGTGGGCGCCAGGCCACCGCCGGGGTTTTTGATCAGGGAGCCCACCACCAGGTCCGCCCCCACATCCGTCGGCTCCAGCTCCTCCACGAACTCTCCGTAGCAGTTGTCTACCATGATGATGCAGTCGGGATTTGCCGCGTGTATTTTTTCGCACAGACTGCCGATCGCCGCCACGGACAGGGATTCGCGGGTGGAATAGCCCCGGGAGCGCTGGATCATGGCAATCTTCACCCGCGGGTCCTTCACCGCCTCGGCAACGGCCGCCTCGTCGGGCAGGCCGTTTTCCAGCATCTCCACTTGGCGGTACTCGATGCCGTACTGCTTCATATTGCCGGCCTCGTTGCCCACGATGCCGATCACGCTCTGGATAGTGTCGTAAGGCTCGCCGGTCACATAGCACAGCACATCGCCGGGCCGGAGGTTGCCGAACAGGGCGCAGGTGATCGCGTGGGTGCCGTTGACAAACTGGATGCGCACCACCGCGTCCTCCGTGTGAAAAATACTGGCATAGATGCGCTCCAGCACGTCCCGGCCCTGATCGTCGTAGCCGTAGCCGGTGGTCCCGGCAAACATATGCTCCGCCACACGGTGTTTCTGAAACGCCGCAAGCACCTTCTGGGTGTTGTGCTCCGCAATCCGGTCGATCTGCGCAAACTGCGGCGCAATATCCGCCTGCGCCTGGTCGCGCAGGCGGAGAATCGCGCCGTCAAATCCAAATAAATCCATCTCTATTTCTTCCTTATCCCATATGATTGACAATATTTTTGAATTTTTTGCCCCGTTCCATAAAATTGGCAAATTTATCGAAAGAAGTACTCGCCGGAGACATCAGCACGATATCTCCCGGCGCGGCATGCTCCTTGGCCGCGTAGACCGCCGCCTCAAAATCGTCGATCAGCAGCACTGGCAGCGCCGCGCTATCGTAGCCTGGGGCGTTCAGTACCGCGGCACAGATCTTCGGCGCGGTGGAACCCAGGATATCGCCGCCGGTCAGCACCAGGAGCTTGACATGCGCCACGATCTCCGGCCCCAACGGGGTGTAGTCGATGTTTTTATCCCGTCCCCCGGCAATCAGGATCACCTTTTGCGGGAAGGAACGCAGCCCCGCGGTCGTGCGGGTGGGACTGGAAGCAATGGAGTCGTTGTAATATTTTACCCCGTGTACCTCGCGCACCAGTTCGATGCGGTGCTCCACACCGTTGAAGGACGACGCCACCTGGCGGATCGTCTCATCCGAAACCAGGCCGTCCACCGCGGCAATGGCCGCCATGTAATTTTCCACATTGTGCAGGCCGGGCAGGCGAATCAGGTCCAGGGGCAGCACCATGCGGCGTCCCTGCCCATTTGAGATCCAGATCGCCGGTCCCTCGGGGCCGTTTTCCTCCACGGATACCCCAGGGTCCAAAGCGGCGCGGCGGCTGAAGCGGACCACCTGTCCGGGCGCCTGAGCAGCAAAGGAGCGGGTGATCTCATTGTCCTCGTTCAATATGACCCGTTGCTCCGGCGTCTGATAGCGGAATACGTTGGCCTTTGCCGCCACATACTCCTCCATACCCTTGTGTACATTCAGATGGTTGGGCGTGACATTGGTCACCACGGCGATCTCCGGGCTTTCCTTCATGGTGAGCAGCTGGAAAGAGGACAGTTCCAAAACGGCATAATCCTCTTCCTTCATTTTTCCCGCCTCCGCCAGAAGCGGATGACCGATATTGCCGCCCACATAGACGGTTTTCCCCGCGGCCTTCAAAAACTCGGCGATGACCGTCGTCGTCGTCGTTTTCCCGTCGCTTCCCGTCACTGCGATCGTATGGCACGGGCAGACCTCGAAGAAAACCTCCATCTCGGAGGTGATCACGCTTCCCCGCTCCCTGGCTTCCAGGAACTCCGGGACGTCCGGCCGGATGCCGGGAGAGCGGAAAATGACGTCTTGGTCCAGCCCCTGGAGATAATCCTCCCCCAATTTTAACTGGCAGCCCCACTTTTCCAGACGGTCCACCAGGTCGCCGAAGGCGGCGCGGTCCTTTTTGTCGCAGGCGGTAACGGAAATGCCATAGCCCAGCAGCAGCTCGATCAGCGGCGTATTGCTCACGCCGATGCCGATCACCGCCACCCGTTTTTCCTTCAAAGAATCGAGATATTCCGCAAGGCGCATAACGCTGTCCCCTTCTCTTTCATCAAATAATAAAATGACAAAATAAATTATACCCCAAAGGAAACTCTTTTTCAATCATATCTTGACTTTCCCCAGCTCATCCGATAAAATATTTTTTTGAGTAAGCCAGACAGTCGCGCAGGCAGTGCCGAAAGGCCGTCTGTGAGGAAAGTCCGGGCTCCACAGGGCAAGGATAACGGGTAACGCCCGCCGAAGGC
>CANSLL010000076.1 GCA_947647695.1 uncultured Clostridia bacterium
AAAACTTTTCAAAGGGACTTGACAGCTGTGTATATATCGTATATACTGTACATACAGTGTATACACAATAAGAAAGGAAACGGTCCATGGATATCATCGTCAGCAACGCCTCCGGTGTGCCGATCTACGAACAGATCGTGCGGCAGATCAAGGGGCTGATCTTAGCGGAAAAGCTGGCGGAGGGGGAGGCCCTGCCTTCGATCCGGCTTTTGGCACGGGATCTGCGGATCTCTGTGATCACGACAAAACGGGCCTACGAAGAATTGGAACGGGACGGCTTTATCACCACTGTGCCAGGCAAGGGTTGCTTTGTGGCGCCACAGAACCAGGAGACGCGGCGGGAGGCGGTGCTGTGCCGTGTGGAGGAGCATCTGGTCCGGGCGGTAGAAGAGGCCAGGGCCGGAGCTGTGGATCTGGACGAGTTGACGGAAATGCTCGTTACGCTGTATAAGGATGGGATATGACCATGAACAATAGTATCGAACTCAAGGGGTTGACCAAACGGTACCGGGATTTCACCCTGGGCCCCGTGGACCTGACGCTGCCCGGCGGCGCTGTGCTGGGCCTGATCGGCGAGAATGGCGCGGGCAAGACGACGCTGATGAAGTCCATGCTGGGCATCACCCGGCCGGACGGCGGCACGGTGCGCCTGCTGGGCCGGGACGCCGCAGCGGCGAAGGGCGACATCGGCGTGGTGCTGGACGACTGCTTTTTCTATGAAGGCCTGCGGGTCAAGGACGTGGATGCCGTCCTGAGCGGCGTTTATGCTACCTGGGACGGAGCGCTGTTTGAAGCCTATCTCCATAAATTTTCCCTGGACGGCGCAAAGCAGGTCAAGGCTCTCTCCCGCGGAATGCGGATGAAGCTGTCCCTGGCGGCGGCGCTGGCCCACCGGCCGAAGCTGCTGGTGCTGGACGAGGCGACGGCGGGCCTGGACCCGGTGGTGCGCGACGAGATCCTGGATGAATTCCTCAACTTTGTCTCCGATGAGGAGCATGCGGTGCTGCTGTCCAGCCACATCACATCTGACCTGGAAAAGATCGCGGATTACATCGCGTATCTACACAAGGGACAGCTGGTGCTCCATGACGAAAAGGACCGCCTGCTGGAGGAATACGGCCGCCTGGTCTGCGGCGGTGGGGAGCTGGCGGAAATCGAACCGTCCTATCTTGTGGGCACGCGGAAGGGCCGCTTCTCTGCCGAGGCCCTGGTGCGGGACCGGGAGGCATTCTGCCGGGCGTACCCCAAGCTGACGGTGGAACGGGTCACGTTAGACGATATTATGGTGTTTGTCAATCGGGAGGAACAGGTATGAGAGGACTCATTGCAAAGGATTTTCTGTGCCTGCGCAAAAGTGCGCTGAGCTATGGGATCGTGTTGGCGATCTATATCGCCCTGACGGTGACCGGATTGTGGGATGTGAGCTTTTTTGCGGCGTTTATGGCCATGCTGGTGGGTATGCTGCCGTACAGCTGCTTTTCCTATGACCATGCCGCAAAGTGGAACCTGTATGCCCTGGCCCTGCCGGTCAGCCGCCGGCAGATCGTGCTGGCGCGCTACGGGACCGTGTTGATCGCCGCGGTGGCCGCGGTGGCGGTGGTGCTGGTTTTCAGCGGTGTGATGGCGCTGATGCTGGACAGCATCGAGTGGGAAGTGTGCATTGTGAGCGCCACTGCGGCGCTGGGCTTCTCTCTTTTGCTCAACGCGATCATGTTGCCGCTGCTGTACCGGTTTGGTGCGGAGCGGGCGAAGCTGGTGTTTTTCAGTGTGCTGGGCGGACTCGTTCTGATCGTCGCGCTGATCGTAAATTACAACGTGATGCAGCCGGGCGGCAAGGCCGTGTTTCTGGATCTGACCGATGCCATAGCTTCCTTGGGCGCCTTTGGGATGCTGGGCGCTGTGACTGTGGCGGGGATCGTCCTTTTGGTCATATCGTATCTGATCTCGGTGCGTATTTATGAGCGGATCGAGCTGTGAGGACGCGCAAAGCGCAGGATAAACAGGAACGCCCCTTGGGAGCATGCTCCCAAGGGGCGATTTTTCAGCGCTTTTTGCCGTGATAGCGGCGGTCTCTGCGGCGTGTGCGGTAACTTTGCCCGCCGCGGTAGCGTTTGGGACGGCGGCGGAGATGCCGGATGATGCCCAGGGCAATCAAGATGGCCAGGACGGCGGCGAGGATCTTGACGATGGGATGGGAGAAAAAGACGGCAACCTTGTGCTGTGCCACCAGAAGCTGGGACGCGGGCACGTCGTTCAGCGCCAGCAGGTCTGCGGTGGCGTATACGGTTCCGTCGCTGTCGGATACGGTGATCAGCCCCAGCGGCTGGCCTTCGGTGATCGGGGCTTCCACCGATTCCGCGTTCAGCGTGATCTCCTGCTTTAAGTCCTCCGGCTTGACGTCGCACGGCAGCAGGACCGTGACCTCCTCACTGGGACGGAGCGCAACATAATTTGTCTTGCGGGACAGCGTGACGGACACCTGGGCAACCGGCGCCGTTTTCTCCAGCACCGTTGTGCGCCGGAAGCTGGAAAAGCCCCACTCAAACATCCGCTTTGTTTCCGAAAAGCTCTCGATTTTATCCTCCCGCTTTTGCGCGCCGAGAACGACGCTGTACAAGGAACGCCCGCCTTTTTCGGCATAAGAGACCAGGCAATAACCGGCGTCGCTGGTGTGGCCGGTCTTGACGCCTCTGGCATAGGAATAGAGATAGCCCGTGGCGCGCCAGGAATCCATCAGGGAATTGGTGGTGTGAAAGACCCGCTTGTCGGACAGATTGGTGGGCGGCAGGGTGTATTCCCGCGTACCGGCCAGGGTTGTGAACAGGGAGTATTTCATGGCTTCCTTGGTGATCAGATAGATATCCCAGGCGGAGGTGTAGTGCTCCGGGTCGTGCAGGCCGCAGGGATTGATGAAATGGGTGTTTTCGCAGCCCAGGCGTTTTGCTTCCGCGTTCATTTCCGCCACAAAGGCGTCCACCGAGCCGGATACGGCCTCGGCGAGGATGTAGCAGGCTTCGTTGGCAGACTGGACCATCACGCAATAGAGCAGCTGCTCCACGGTCATCTTTTCGCCCACCTTGATATTGGCGGAGCTGCTGTCCTCGGTGAGCAGATTGATGGCGGTCTGGGAGGCGGTGATCTCGTCGTCCAGATGGAGCCGCCCGCTTTCGATGGCTTTGAGCACCAGCAGCGTTGTCATACATTTGGTGATGCTGGCGGGAGGCAGCTCCTTGTGGGCGTCCTGGGCCAGCAGGACCTGTCCTGTCTCGCCGTCTACCAGCAGGGCGGCTTTGGCGGAAACGGTGATCTCTTCAAAAGGTTGTTCTTCCTCCGTTTCGGCGAAAGCCGTGGTGGAAAACAGGCCGGTCAACAGGACAGTCAGTAAAAAAATTGCAAGTATCTGTTGTTTTTTCATTCTAATCTCCCATTTTTTGTGTTATGCTATAAAAGAACGGATGGTACGGTCGAATATGACGGCGCTGGGCCGCCGCGGGATGCGGCAAAATTCGACCGAAAATTTCCCCTTTAGTATAGCAAAGATGAAAAGGGAGTGCAACCTTGAAAACAAGGGAAAAATGGACAAAAACCGAGGCGGCTCTTTTGGCGCTTACCATATTGTTTCTTGTATGCACCGCCGCGATCTGGCTGCGCCAACAGGAAACGGAGGACGGCGAATATGTTATCCGCACGGTGGGCGCGGTCCGGGAGGACGCTGCGCCGCCGGAGGACGGGGAGGAGCGCCCGGAGATCTCCGTGCCGCTGGAGCCGACGGCGGAGACGCCGCTGAACATCAACACCGCCGGCGTCTCGGAGCTGTGCATGCTGCCGGGGATCGGGGAAGTGCTGGCCGGACGCATCGTGGCGGACCGGGAGGAAAACGGGCCCTTTGCGGAGAAAAGCGACCTGATGCGGGTCAGCGGCATCGGTGAGGGAATCTATGGCGGCGTGGAGGATTTGATTACAGTCGGGGAGGCCGGAGCGTGAAGATTTTGGTAGTGGATGATGAAAAGGTGCTGGTGAAGGGGATCAAGTTCAACCTGGAGCACGAGGGATATGAGGTCGAGGGCGTGTACGACGGGAGCAGCGCCGTGGAGCTGGCCCGGGGCGGCGCCTTTGATCTGATCATCATGGATGTGATGATGCCGGAGATCGACGGACTGGAGGCATGTATGCGCATCCGGGAATTTTCCGACGTGCCCATCATCATGCTCACCGCCAAGGGCGACGATACGGACAAGCTCATGGGCTTTGACTGCGGCGCGGACGATTACATGACTAAGCCTTTCAATATCCTGGAGCTGAAAGCCAGGGTGCGGGCGCTGCTCAAACGGGCCGGCGGAGGCGTCCGTCAGGAGGCGCGGGAGGAGATCACCATCGGCGCGCTGACGCTGGACCAGCGTCAGCATGTGGCCCGCCGGGGCGGCGCGGTGGTGGATCTGACGGCCAAGGAGTACGATCTGCTGGAGCTGCTGATGAAGCACCCAAGACGGGTCTACAGCCGGGAGATGCTGATGAACATCGTCTGGGGCTATGAGTACCAGGGCGATTTCCGCACAGTGGACGTGCATGTGCGGCGCATCCGGGAAAAGATCGAGGAAAACCCGGCGGAGCCAGAATACATCCTGACAAAATGGGGAGTGGGGTATTATTTTAAGGGGTAAACGCTACAGCATCCAGCTGCGCATCGCCATTACTTATATCCTGGTAATTGTGGCGGTGCTGGCGCTGCTGAATACTTATCCTCTGGTGGTGTCCCAGAACATGGTGTTCCGCTCCAAGCAGACCACCATGCAGAGCAGCGTCTCGGTGATGGTCTCGGCCCTGTCCGGCCTTGACGTACTGACGGAAAAAAACGTGGTCCAGGCCATGTCCGTGGCCGAGGAGGCGGCTGTCTCCCGCGTGCTGGTGACGGACGCGGCGGGCAAGGTCCTGTATGACGACCGGGAAACGGGCAGCGCCGTGGGGGATTACGCGCTTTATACGGAGATCGTTCAGGCGCTGGAGGGGAACGATGCTTTCCACTCTGTTTACCGGGACGGCGCATTTCGCAGCCGCGCCGCGTCTCCGGTGGTCTACCGCGGCCAGATTATCGGCGCGGTCTACGCTTATGAATATGATACGGAGCAGGCGGTGCTGCTGTCGGGTCTCCAGGAAAACCTCAAGCGCATCTCCCTGTTCACCGGGCTGCTCGTGCTCATCATCAGCATGGTGCTGTCGAAAATGATCTCCAGCCGGTTCCGCACGCTCCTTTCGGCCATCCGCATCGTGCGCGAGGGAAATTACAGCCACCGCGCCGCCGTGGGCGGCAGGGACGAGTTTGCCGAGCTTGCGGCGGAGTTCAACAGCCTGACGGACCGTCTGCAGGTGACGGAGACGGCTCGCCGCCGCTTCGTGGCCGACGCGTCCCATGAGCTGAAAACGCCCCTGGCGTCGATCCTGCTGCTGTCGGATTCCATTTTACAGACCGGAAGTATGGACGGAGATACGGTGCGGGAATTCGTGGGGGATATCCGCAGCGAGTCGGAACGCCTCCAGCGCATCACCGAGGAGCTGCTGCAGCTGACGAAGCTGGATGCCGGCGCGCCGAAGCAGGAGCAGGCTGTGGCGGTGGAGGAGGTCGTGGGCCGGGCGGGCCATATGCTGCGCATCCTGGCGGCGGAAAAGGGGATCCGTCTGGAAACGACCTGCGAAAGCGGCTGCCTTGTCTGGGCTGCGGAGGATGATCTGTATCAGATCGTCTATAATCTCACGGAAAACGGGATCAAATACAACCGCCCCGGCGGTTTTGTCTGTATCCGCTTGACCGCTTCGGAGACACAGGTGGTTCTCACAGTGGAGGACGACGGCATCGGTATTCCCGCCGGGGATTTGCCGAAGGTGTTCGACCGGTTTTACCGGGTGGACAAGGCCCGCTCCCGCGCCGCGGGCGGTACGGGATTGGGCCTGGCCATCGTGCGCGATACCGCCGTGCGCTATGGCGGTACGGTGGCGGCGGCGCGGCGCGAGGGCGGTGGCACGGTGTTTACTGTGGTGTTCCCGGCGTGGAAGGAGGAAGAGCGGACGTCATGAAAGACAGGCTGTTTTTGTGTGCGCTGCTCCTCCTTGGCAGCGTTTGGCTTTCCGGCTGCGCGGCGCAGACAGACGAGGGAACGTCTTATCTCATCTATTGCCGCGCCAATCCCACCTATGCCAGCGGCGGCGACGCGGTCTGCGCCGTACCTGTTTCCGCCGGAGGCGAAACGGCGGAGGCGGTCGCCGGGGAATTGCTGCATCGGTTGTTTTCCGAGGAGGGGGAGACGTACGGCAGCGCCGTGCCCGCCGGGACGCGCCTGCTGGAGGTGCGCGTCGAAAACGGACAGGCGCTGGTGAATGTCTCCGAGGACTACGGCACCCTGTCCGGCATTGATCTGACGGTGGCCGATTACTGCATCGCTTTGACGCTGTGCCAGCTGCCGGAGGTGGACCGGGTGAGCGTGCTGGTGGAGGGCGTGCCGCTGCCCTACCGCGACAGCCAGTCCTTTTCCGCCTCGGATGTGCTGCTGAGCCATATGGACGAGGAGCTGCGCACCTTGCGCGCCCGCTTGTTTTTCAGGAACGAGGAAACGGGAGAGCTGACGGGGGAGCTGCGGACGCTCCGGCTTTACGAGGGTCAGACCAAGGCGGCGGCCGTGCTGGACGCGCTGCTGCAGGGGCCGGAGAGCGAGACGCTGGGCGCGGTCATCCCGGCGGGTGTGACGGTGGAGTCCGTCCGGGTGGACCAGGGCGTCTGCCATGTCAGCCTTTCGGCGGAATTTTTGGAAAATATCCCGGAGGATGTGCAAATACAGGAAAATGTGGTATACTCTATTGTCAGATCCCTCTGCTCCCTGAGCGATGTCCAGGCGGTACAGCTGACGGTGGGCGGAGAGGCGGTCAGCCGCTACGGCACGGTGGACGTGAGCGTTCCCTTGAGCTGAGGCGGCAAACATGGCAGAAAGCAAGCGGAAACAGAGAAAGGACGATGATCCAATGAAGCATATCAACACCATCTGCGTCCAGGGCGGCTATACGCCCGGCAACGGGGAACCCCGCCAGATCCCCATCATTCAAAGCACCACTTTCAAATATGATACCTCCGAGGACATGGGAAAGCTCTTTGACCTGGAGGCCAGCGGTTATTTTTACACCCGCCTGCAAAATCCCACCAACGATCTGGTGGCGGCGAAGATCGCCGCCCTGGAGGGCGGTACGGCGGCGATGCTTACCTCCTCCGGTCAGGCCGCCAATTTTATGGCGTTGTTCAACCTCTGCTCCTCCGGAGACCATATCGTGGCATCCTCCACGATCTATGGCGGGACGTTCAATCTCATCGATGTGACCATGCGGAAAATGGGCATTGAGACGACCTTTGTGGCCCCGGACTGTACCGATGCAGAATTGGAGGGCGCATTTCAGGAAAATACAAAGGCGGTGTTTGGCGAGACCATCGCCAACCCCGCGCTGACGGTGCTGGATATCGAGCGCTTTGCCGCCGCCGCCCACGCCCACGGCGTCCCGTTGATCGTGGATAACACCTTTGCGACGCCCGTCAACTGCCGTCCCTTTGACTGGGGCGCGGATATCGTGACCCATTCCACCACCAAATATATGGATGGCCACGGCGCGGCCGTGGGCGGCTGTATTGTAGACAGCGGTAAATTTGACTGGTTGGCCCATGCAGACAAATTCCCTGGCCTCTGCACCCCCGACGAGAGCTACCACGGCATCACCTACGCCGAGAAGTTTGGACGGGAAGGGGCATTCATCACCAAGGCGACGGCCCAGCTGATGCGGGACTTTGGCTGTATCCAGTCTCCCCAGAACGCCTTTTTGCTGAATCTCGGTCTGGAGAGCCTACATGTGCGCATGAAGCGCCATTGCGAAAACGGCCAGGCCGTGGCGGAGTTTTTGGACGGCCATCCCAAGATCGCCTGGGTGACCTACTGCGGCCTGCCGGGGGACAAATATCACGCTCTGGCGGAGAAGTATCTGCCGGGCGGCTCCTGCGGCGTGGTATCCTTCGGCGTCCGCGGCGGACGGCGCGCTGCGGAAGCATTTATGAAGCATCTGCGCCTGGCGGCCATTGAGACCCATGTGGCCGACGCCCGGACCTGCTGCCTCCATCCTGCGTCCAGTACCCATCGCCAAATGAGCGACGAGCAGCTCCTTGCTGCCGGCGTCGGGCCGGATCTGGTGCGGATGTCCTGCGGCTTGGAGGATGCGGGAGATCTGATTGCCGATATCAGTCAGGCGCTGGATCAGATCTGAGCGGCAAAAACGAAGAAGGTATTACAAAAGCGGTCCTGCGAAACGGAGCAATCCGTTTTGCGGGACCGCTTTTTGTGCGCGGTGCCGGCAAAGAAAAAACGGGACGGCTCTTGACAGGTTGTAAAAAAGGTGGTACTATAATTATGATATCAAAAAGATATCGTTTGTGACAGAAAAAATATCAAATACAGCAGTGGAAAAAGGAGAGATCATCATGTTGGTAGTTACGACGGAACAGGTAAGCGGCAGAGCGTATCAGCCTTTGGGCATGGTACAGGGAAGCACGATTCAATGCAAAAACGTGGGGCGGGACATTACCCAGGGTTTGAAACAGCTGGTGGGCGGCGAGCTGGTATCATATACGGAAATGATGGACCATGCCCGGGAGATCGCCATGGGGCGCATGATCGCGGCGGCGGAACGGCTGGGCGCGGATGCGGTGGTCTGTGTCAGATACGCCACCTCCGCCATTTCCCAGGGCGCCGCAGAGGTTATGGCCTATGGCACGGCGGTCCGGTGGATCCAGGAGTGACAAGGAAACGCAGGCAGCAGGGAAAGGAGCAGAGCATGGAAGAGAAACATGAAATTTATGAGGAAAAAGTGATCGGCGGCGGCCAGTATGGCGTAGGATTGCTGATTTTGGGTATTTTGCTGATCGCATCGGGCATTCCGCTGATTATTTTGGGTGTGACGCTGTATGACAACTTTGCCGCGATACTGGGTGCGGCTGCGATTATGCTGGGCGTGTTCCTGCCCATCGTCGGCATCGTTTTGCTGTGCGGTCTGAAGGTTGTCAAGCCCAATGAAGCGCTGGTGCTGACGTTGTTTGGCAAGTATTACGGCACGCTCAAGGGCGCAGGTTTTTATTTCGTCAATCCTTTTTGCACGGCGGTCAATCCCACCGCAGTTACGGCCGCCGACATTGCCGGGGAAAAGGGCGTGGGCAAAGGCATCCATATCGGGAGCAGCGAGAAAAAGGCAGACCACGCCTCCGGCAAGGCGGTCTCCCTGAAGGCGATTACGTTGGACAACGGCAGGCAGAAGATCAACGACGCCATGGGCAATCCCATCGAGATCGGCATCGTGGTCATCTGGCGGGTAGTCAACACCGCCAAGGCGGTATTCAGTGTGGACAACTATATGGAGTTCTTGTCCATCCAGGCGGACTCCGCCCTGCGCAGCATTGTGCGCCTGTACCCCTACGACGCACCGGACGATAACACCAGGGAGGCATCCCTGCGGGGCAGCAGTCAGGAGGTGGCGGAGCGCCTGAAGGAGGAGATCCAGAAGAAAGTGGAGCTGGCGGGACTGGAGGTCCTGGAAGCGCGCATCACCCATCTTGCCTATGCGCCTGAGATCGCGGCGGCCATGCTCCAGCGCCAGCAGGCGGCGGCCATCGTTGACGCACGCAAGCTGATCGTGGACGGCGCGGTGGGGATGGTCACCATGGCGCTGGAGAAGCTGCGGGAGGATCAGGTCGTCGAGCTGGACGAGGAACGCAAGGCGGCGATGGTTTCCAATCTGCTGGTGGTCCTGTGCGGCAACAAGGACGCCCAGCCGGTGGTGAATTCCGGGTCGCTGTACTGACAGGCGGCGGAGCGCCGAAAACAGGTTGAAGGAGGCCGGCGGCGATGGAACAGAAAGAGAAGGGGAAGAAGCAGCTTTTGCTGCGCATCTCTCCCCAGCTTTGGGCCGATCTTTCCGCCTGGGCGGAGGATGATTTCCGCTCGATCAATGGCCAGATTGAATACCTCCTTACGGAGTGCGTCAAACGGCGTAAAGGCTCCGGCAGGGGAGGGCAGGACGCATGACGAAAGCGGGGCTGCCGGATGCTGCAAAGGCGGGACCGGTGCAAACAGCGGCGCCGCATGGGGCCTGTTTGTCAACAGATTAAGAACCGGGCGGTCACCTTTCAAAGATGACCGCCCGGTTTTTGTATTGTTTTCAATAAACGGTTATTTCACCCTGATAGAGCTGCGCTTTTTCCATCAATGGCCCTTTTGCGCCCATGGTAAAAGCGATATCACTGCTGCGGATCGCAAGCAGCTCCCTGCCAGGGGCGAGGCTCAGAAAATCCATCATGTCCCGGGAAAGGAGGATTTTCCCTTCTTTTGAGATTTCTGTCCAGCAATAAGAACGCCCCTTATATTTCAGGAACACACCGGGACTGGCGGTATCATTCAGCAGCGCCGGCATATCCGTCAGGATATGTCCGAGCTTTGACGGCAGCAGC
>CANSLL010000077.1 GCA_947647695.1 uncultured Clostridia bacterium
TAAAAACGTAATCTGCATCACCTGTGATAACTTCTGCCCGCTGAAAGCGAACCTCTCCGACGGTGTATTACAGTCCCTGACGCCCTATGACGATCCAAAGGCCATCTGTGCCAAGCCGCTCAAATGGAACGATTATCTGAACCATCCCGACCGCATCCTGCATCCGATGAAAAACATCGGCCCGCGCGGTTCCCGGCAATGGGTGCAGATCTCCTGGGAGCAGGCATTGGACGAGATCGCCGCAAAACTGCGCCGGATCATGGACGCCTACGGCCCCGAAAGCCTTGCCGTTTCCTCTCTGACCATAAACTTTACCGACGACAACGGCATGATCCGCCGTTTTATGAACCTCCTCGGAACGCCCAATTTCATCTCCGGGGCCCATATGTGCGCCGGAAACACCTTCCAAGTACACCGCACGACCTTTGGCAACACCATTGGCGAGGATATCGATCAGTCCGACTGCATCCTGCTCGCCGGCCACAACCCCCACGCCGGCAACTGGGCCGGTCAAGCCTCGCAGATCGACGCGGCACTGGCCCGCGGCGCAAAACTGATCGTTCTCGATCCCAGGAAATCAGAAAACGCCCGGCGCGCGGCGGTCCATCTTCCCCTTCGCTACGGGACGGACGCCGCCATGCTGCTTGGTTTCCTCTATGTGATCATTACAGAAGATCTTTACGACCACGATTTCGTCGCGCGCTATACATATGGTTTCGATCATTTGAAGCAGCGTGTTCTGGAATACCCGCTGGAGCGGGTCGCCCACATCACCGGATGCAGCGCGGAACAGATCGCCGCCGCTGCCAGGATGTATGCTACCTCCCATGCCGCAGTCATCCCCTGGGGACCGATCCCGGATATGCAGGTCAACAGCACCTCGGTCATTCGCTGCGAGTCATTGCTGATGAGTATCTGTGGCTTTGTCAAGAATGTCCAGCAGGTGTCTTATCCCGCCCAAAATATCATCAATGTTTCAGATCTTGAACTTCACGAAGTTCTCTCGCCCGCCCAAAAGGCAAAACAGTTAGGCGGCGACCGTTACCCGCTCTTAGGTTACCGCGGTTATGAGCCGATGCGCGCAGCAGCCAAACGTGTCTACGGGAAAGAATGGCTTGATCTGTCCGCCAGCTTTATGGCAAACCCGGCAGCCGTTTTCCGCGCCATGCGGGAAGATGATCCCTATCCGGTGCGCGCTTTCCTGAACTTGGGCAGTAACGCTTTGATGGGCTATGTAAACCAACAGGGGATCTTCGATGGTCTGATGCGCCAGGAGCTGATCGTCGTATTCGATCATTGGATGACGCCCACGGCGCAGCTCGCCGACTATTTCCTGCCGGCGGATCATTATCTGGAACGCTCCGCGATCAAGAACGACGATACCAATCCCGGCGTCATGCTCCAGCAGCAGACGCTGAAGCCCCGCGGCGAATGCCGCGGGCTGTACGATGTCATCCATGGGCTCGCCCTTCGCCTGGGGCTTGCGTCCTGGTTCCCCTGGAAAAACAGGGAAGAACTTTTTGACTACCGGCTGCAGCCTGCGGGCGGGTCCTGGGCGGAACTGTCCCGAGAACTGTTTTTACCGTCCGGCACACTGCCGGTCGATCCGCTGCAATGCGGTTTCGCAACGCCTACGGGAAAAATCGAGCTTTACAGCACGGTGCTGGAGCAGCTGGGCCACGATCCGCTACCCTACTATAAAGAACCCGCACAAACGCCCATCAGCGCGCCGGACTTGGCAAGGGAATACCCGCTGACCTTGTTCGTCGGCCTGCGAGAGAAATTCAATTACCTGACGAACCTGCGGCAGATTCACGATCTGCGCAAGCACGACCCTTATCCCGAGGTATATGTTCATCCTCAGGACGCCGCCGCTTTTTCCCTGAGCGACCAGCAATGGGCCTGGGTCGAAACGACCCACGGACGAATGCTGTCGCGCGTCAAATACGACGACGTCCAACCCCAAGGCACGATCCGTATCCCTCACGGCTGGTGGATCCCGGAATGGAAACCCGGTCTGGAGACTGGCCTTTCCGGCGCAATGCTGTTCAATGACGCGATGCTTCTCCCCGACGATCCATGGAATACGGACCCGGAACAGGGCGTTCCGAATCTTCGCGGCGGATTGCTCGCAAAGCTCTATCCTTTGAAAGCGGATGACGACGCATTTTCCTTTCTGCACAAAGAGCGCTGAGCACAAATACCACTCTGCGTGCTCCCATAGCTCTTCCGCCGCAAGGGGCGGCTGTATCTCTGACACAGCCGCCCTTTTGCTGTTTGTGCAGGAATCAAAAAATGATACGACTTATGTCTTGTCAGATGTCACATCATGTGCTATACTACAAAGGTATTTGGACAGACGTCCGTCAACTGGGCGGGCGGCAGATAGAAAAAATGAAACCGCAAGGAGGTATCCGTTATGGATATCAAAGAAAAAATTCAACAATTGAAGCAGGAACAGGATGCCGTGATCTTGGCACACTATTATGTCAGTGACGAGGTCCAGGCCATTGCCGACTACGTTGGCGACTCCTTCTATCTCAGCAAACTGGCCGTCGATTTGCCCCAAAAAACCATCGTTTTGTGCGGCGTTTTTTTTATGGGTGAAAGCGCCAAGCTGCTTAACCCAGAAAAGCGCGTCCTTCTGCCGGACACCAATGCGGACTGTCCCATGGCCCATATGACCACACCGGAAAGTATCGCTGCATTGCGTGCCGACTATCCCGACGCGGCCGTGGTATGCTATATCAACTCCACCGCAGAGCTGAAAACCTGCTCGGATGTGTGCGTCACCTCCGCCAACGCGCTGAAAATCGTCGCCGCGCTACCCAACAAGGAAATTATCTTCGTCCCCGACGAAAACCTCGGCCAGTATATCGCGGCCCAGCTGCCGGACAAACGCTTTATCTACGACGACGGCCGCTGCCCCATCCACGCCCGCATCACTCCCGCCGCCATCGACGAGGCCCGCGCCGCCCATCCCAGCGCGCCAGTGCTGGCCCATCCCGAGTGCATCCCCGCGGTACTTCAAAAGGCCGATTACATCGGCAGCACCTCCGGCATTTTGAAATACGCCACGGAGCATGACGTACAGCAGTACATCATCGCCACGGAATGCGGCATCGGCTATCAGCTGCGCACGCAAAACCCCGACAAGGAATTTTTCTTCGTCTCCCCCACGCCTGTGTGCGAGGATATGAAATTCATCACTCTGGAAAAAATCGCCCATGCGCTGGAAACCGGCGCGGGCGAGGTCCAGCTGGACGGCGCGGTTTACCAACCGGCCAACGCCCCCCTGGCAAAAATGCTGGAGCTTGCCAGATAAGCGGCGGGAAAGAGACGCTGAATATGAACAAACAGGATATTGTCATCGTCGGCAGCGGCTGTGCGGGATTGTTCGCAGCGCTACAGTTCCCCGCGAACCGAAGCATCACCATGATTACCAAGGAAACGATCGAACACAGCGATTCCTTCCTGGCCCAGGGGGGCATCTGCGTCCTGAAAACGCCGGAAGACTATCAGAGCTTTTTCGACGACACCTTGAAAGCCGGACATTACGAGAACCGCCGGGAATCCGTGGACATCATGATCCGCTCCTCCCGGGATACCATCCGGGAGCTGATCGGCTACGGCGTGGATTTCGCCCGCGACAGCGACGGGTCCCTGCTGTACACCCGCGAGGGCGCCCACAGCAACCCCCGCATCCTTTATCACGAGGACGAAACGGGCAAGGAGATCACCTCGCGCCTGCTCCAGCAGGTGCGCCGGACCCGGCCCAACGTGCGCATCCTGGAAAATACCGCCATGGTGGACCTGCTCTGCCGGGACGGTCAATGCTGCGGCATCGTTGCCCGCTGCGCGGACGGGTCGTACACCACGCTGCCGGCGAACTACACCATCCTTGCCTGCGGCGGCATCGGCGGACTGTACGCCCACTCCACCAACTATCCCCAACTGACCGGGGACGGCCTGGCTGTGTGCATGGAGCACGGCGTGGCGCTGGAAAACATCAACTATGTGCAGATCCACCCCACCACCCTTTATACGAAAAAACCGGGACGGAGCTTTTTGATCTCCGAATCCGTGCGGGGCGAGGGCGCGCTGCTCTATAACGCCCGTATGGAGCGCTTTGCCGACGAGCTGATGCCCCGCGACCTGCTCACGGCGGCCATCCGCCTCCAGATGGAAGAGGACGGCACGGAGTTTGTCTGGGAGGACCTGCGCCCCATTGGCGAGGAGACGATCCTCAGCCATTTCCCCAACATCTATTCCCGGTGCCTGGAGGAAGGCTACGACGTGACAAAGGAGTGCATCCCCGTCACCCCGGCCCAGCACTATTTCATGGGCGGCATCCATGTGGACGAAAACAGCCGCACCACCATGGCGCGCCTGTACGCCATCGGCGAGACCGCCTGCAACGGCGTCCACGGCAAGAACCGCCTGGCCAGCAACTCCCTGCTGGAATCCCTGGTATTCGCCAAGCGCGCGGCGCTGCATATCACAGAGCATTATATCCCCCTGCGCGGCCCCGCACCCGCAGTGGACTTTTCCGCCTATGAACCGGCGGATCAACTGGCCCGGACGCGCAAGGCGCGCATCCTGGCCGAGATCGAAAGGTTGGATCACCATGGCAATCAGTGAAGTGACGATGAAGCTCAATATGGACAAGTACCTGCGCCTGGCGCTGGAGGAGGACATCACCAGCGAGGACGTCTCCGCCAACGCGGTGCTGGACGGCCCCTGCCGGGGCGAGGTGGAGCTTTTATGCAAACAGGATGGCGTGATCGCCGGCCTTCAGGTGTTTTCCCGGGTGTTCGAGTTGCTGGACGATACGTTCTCCATGGAGTGCTTCTGCCGCGACGGCGCGCGGATCGAAAACGGCCAGCGCATCGCCATGCTGCAAGGGGACATCCGCGCGCTGCTCTCCGGCGAGCGCACGGCGCTGAACTACCTTCAGCGCATGAGCGGCATCGCCACCCACACAGCGCGCGTCGCCGCGCTGCTGGAGGACTCCGGCATCACGCTGCTGGACACCCGCAAAACCACGCCGAACATGCGCATCTTTGAAAAATACGCCGTCACTGTGGGCGGCGGCACGAACCACCGCTACAACCTCTCCGACGGCGTCATGCTCAAGGACAACCACATCGGCGCGGCGGGCGGCATTGCCCAGGCCGTGGCGCGGGCCAGGGCCTACGCGCCCTTCGTGCGCAAGATCGAGGTGGAGACCGAGGACCTGGAGATGGTGCGCCAAGCCGTGGAAGCCGGGGCGGACATCATCATGCTGGACAACATGGACATCGAAACCATGAAGGAGGCCGTGGCCCTGATCGCGGGCCGGGCAGAAACGGAGTGCTCCGGCAATGTGACCGAGGCGCGCATCGCTGCGCTGCGGGAAGTGGGCGTGGACTATATCTCCTGCGGCGCCCTGACCCATTCCTCCCCCATTCTGGACTTTTCCATGAAGCATCTGCATCCCATCGAAGGGTAAATCAACCGGAAAGGAGTGTTTTGCCATGCCCGGCGAAGAGCGCCGCAAACAGATTTTACAGCTGCTCCAGGACCAGATCCTGAACGGCACCCAGCTGGCAAAGCAGCTCAATGTAAGCCGTCAGGCCATCGTACAGGACATCGCCCTGCTGCGCACCTCCGGCCATGAGATTCTCTCCACCCGCCAGGGTTATATTTTACAGGCGGACAATACCTGCACCCGCACCTACCACGTCCGCTGCCCGGAAGGGGAAATCGAAACCATGCTCAACGTCTTTGTGGACGCCGGCGGCACCGTCCAGGACATTTTCGTCGTCCACACCACTTACGGCGTCATCCGCGCGGAGCTGCACCTGGCCAACCGGAGGGAGGTCAAGCAGTTCATCGAAAGCATCCACACCGGACGGGAGGCCGCGCTGCGCGGCCTGTGCAAAGGCGGCCACTGGCACACCGTCTCGGCGGAATCGGAAAGCGCCCTGGAGCTGATCCAGCAGGACCTGCGCAGTAAGGGTTATCTAATCGAAAATTTCCCGGCAGAGCGGCCGGAGGGCGAAGGATCCTAACATTTTTTCCCGCCGCCGCCACTTTTTTCGGTTTTTTTGCGGATTTGTGGATTTTACCTCTTGTCCCCCTCCGTTTCCCTTGTTACAATATGGCGTGGGTACCAAGAACTGATAAAAGGATGGATGAAGCATGATGAACACAGCATCTCTGTCAAAAATGAAAAAAGAGGAACTGGTGGAGTTGTGCAAGCAGCATAGCATCACCGGCTACTCCAAATTGAAAAAGGACGAGCTGGTGGCTGTGCTGGCCGAGGCCCTGTCCGAAGGCACAGAAGAAGAGGCCGCGCCGTCTGCCTTAGCGCCGGAACAGGCCGTACCCGCGCCTGCCGCCAAAGAAGCGCCCGCCGCCCAGGACGGTTTGACCCGCTATTGCACCGCCCTGGTAAACCTGTGGGGTATCGCCCCCGCGGCAATGATCGCCGCCGCGTATAACCGCCACAACGACGCCGCCGTCACAAGCGACGACGTCATCGCCGCCGCGCCCTGTCCCGTACAGGAGGGCATGCTGCTTCACGAAAAGCTGGCAGGCGACGAAAAGGCGCTGCGGGAGCTGCGGAAAAAACAGGAAGGATTCAGTTACTACGTCCCGTCTCCCACCCATATTGCGGACTATCTGGAGGATAACTACCATGAGCGCACCCATGAATTTGCCGCCATGCGGGATTACATGGTCCGCACCTTCGGCATCTCCGAAGGGATCGCCCTGGCAAACACCATCAAGCTCCTGCAAAACCTGGGCGACGGCAACGACCTGAATCATTTGATGATGGATCTTGCCAACTCCGGCGTCCGCTTTGAAACGGAAGAACAATTCCGCAACTTCTCGGTGCTCTTCGGCAAGCTCCGTGCCACTGCCCGGTTCTGGGCATTCTGCGGCCACACCGCCGCCGAAGCCCTCAACTTTACCAAAAGCGGCCCGGTGCGCGTGCTTAAGGTCGGCCGCAACGATCCCTGTCCCTGCGGCAGCGGCAAAAAATACAAAAAGTGCTGCGGCCGGTAATGCTGCGTGGTAACACAGGAGGCTTTTTCCCTTGAGTTTTGACTTCAGCTCCCTGACAAAGATCTTAGGCAAACTTACCTGGGAGGATATCACCTCCTCCCTGCTGACTCTTCTGGTCTGCCTGATTGTCATCAAGATCCTGCTGCGGCTGGTCCGCCGTGCCCTGAACCACTCCCAGATGGATGCACGGCTCCAAAAGCTGCTGCTCACCGCCCTGCGCGCCCTGTCTTATATCGTCACAGTCATCATTGTGGCCCAGAGTCTCGGCATCCCCTCCACCTCTCTGGTGGCGCTGCTGAGCGTGGCATCCTTGGCCGTATCCCTGGCCGTGCAAGGGATGCTGTCCAACGTGGCCGGGGGGATCATGCTTTTGACCTCCCGCCCCATCGCCCTGGGCGACGTGGTGGAAATCGCAGGCGTGACTGGCACGGTGGAGGAGATCGGCCTGCTCTATACCAAGCTCTGCACAGCAGACGGACAATTCGTCATGCTGCCCAATTCCAGTATCTCTTCAGCCCAGATTATCAACTACACAACCCTGGGCCGGCGGCGCATCGCCCTGACCGTGGGCGCATCCTACGACGCCGCAGCCGCAGATGTGCGCCAGGCGCTGCTGGAAGCTGCGGAGGAGATCAAAACGCTCCTGCCCGCTCCCGCCCCCGCGGCGTATGTCAACGCCTATCTTGACAGCTGTATCGAATACGTCCTTTACGTCTGGACCGGCGCCGGAGACTATATCGCTTCCCGCTTCGCTCTGAATGAAGCGGTCGGCACGGCCTTTGCCCGCCACGGTATCGAGATGACATACAACCATCTGAACGTTCATATCATGGGCGATAGCCAGTTACGCGTACAGCAGGGCGCGGCGGCGGAAAAGTGATTGCTTTCTGTATTTTCACAAAGCTATGCTACAAAAAGTATACAGTCTTTCATCAGATTTTTAGAATTTAGAATAAGGAGAAGATCGGTATGGGATTGTTCGGTAAAAAAGATCCGGCGGAGCAGCCGCCCCAGGAGCCGCTGAAGCAGGACCGGGCTCAGCAGGATCAGTTCCAGCAGGTTTTTTTCATGCACCTTTTGTTCCGTGAAAAGCCTGAGCTGCCCAGCGAGGCCGCTTTGCTGGACGCCCTGCGCAAGCGCTTCGGCGAGGTGGATTTGGTCGTCCCGTTCAAGGATGAAAAGGGCGGGGACAACCGCCTCGTCAGCTTTGGCGTGAAAAAATACACCTGCGAATTCCAGGACGGCTCTATGCCTGCCCAGATCATGATGTATGGCTTCGACGCCCACAAGGAAAACGACGCGCTCACGCCCCTGCAACGTTCCCAGTTCTGGGACGTGCCCGACGGCGGCGCCGTTTACGACAGCTGTCCCTACGCCATTTGGCTGTCGGATTTTATGGCCGCCACGCTGCCCGCGGAGGACCGCTGCAATCTGCTGATGGATTGGCTGGAGGTCGCCCTGGAGCTGCTTCCCCAGTGTACGGCAGTCTATACCCCCTCCTCGGGAAAGCTCATCCTGGCAGACGCTCTGCGCCAGAGCAAATTCACCGGGATGGACCGGTATATCGCCAACTGCGTCAACGTGCGCTTTTTCAACATCGACGGCACCGAGGACGACCACATTGTGGATACCACGGGGCTTTATTCCATCCATCTTCCCGATATCCAGTATCATTTCCATGGGCTGAATCCCGACTCTGTGGTCAACCACGCCTATAACTTTGCTTCTTATATCCTGGCCAATCCCGGCGCAATCAAGGACGGCGACACCGTAGACGGCATTGATCCCGCCACAGGGCAAATGAGTCAGGATGCCCAATGGGTTTGCGGCTACGAAGAAGCGCTGATCCAGCCGGTGCGTCCGGTCCTGGACGTACATACCGGCCCCAACGCCGCCGGGCAGCGGTAATGGCCTGCGCAAATATATAACAGCAGGGATAATCATGCCCATAAATATCTTATTGTATAGGAAGATCATAACAAACATGCGGGGCGTTCGAGCCAGATTCGGCTCGAACGCCCCGCATGTTTGCTGCGTTTGTTAGTTTGCCAGCCCCCGGTGGAGGAAGGTGACGATCTGCCCGCGGGTGCAGACGGTATCCGGGGAGAAGGTCGTGGCGGAAGTACCGGCCGTCACGCCCTGTTCCACGGCCCAGGCCACGGCCTGCGCATAGTCCGCATTGGCGGATACGTCGGTGAAGTCAGAGGTTCCGGCCTTGGGACTGCCGGCCGCCTTCCACATATATGTCACCGCCATGCTCCGGGTGCAGGGGGTGTTTCCGCTGAGGGTGCTGCCGGAAATCATGCCCTTTTCATAGGCCCAAGCGGCGGCGTCTGCGTAGTAATCGCCGCTCTTTACATCGGAGAAAGGATTGCTCCCAGCGGGCTTGGGGGAACCGTTGGCACGCCAGAGGAACGTCAAAATCTGCGCTGTGGTGCAGTCTGTGTTGGGGGAGAAGGTCGTGGCAGAGGTGCCGGAGGTGATCTTCTTTTCCACGGCCCAGGCCACAGGTTCTGCAAACCAGTCGCCTGTCTTCACGTCGGTGAAGCCGCCTACCGCGGGAACAGTGGGCTGGGCGGACAGAGCGCGGTACTCCAACACAGTGCCGGTAACACCATACTCCTTATCCTCATAAGGAAACACCGTGTCAAGGCCCTTCTTGGACATCATAAGGGGGCTCCAGTCTTCTTCGCCGTTACTGCCGCCACTTGCGTATTCTGGGGCAAACTGGAACGCCCAGCCGTCGTCACGGCCTGCGCGTATTCCGGCAGCTCCAGCTTCAACCCAAGCCCACTCCTCTTCAACCGCAGCCCACTCTTCAAACGCACCCATCGAAACTGCATACCCCGCATCGCCATACATGGACGGCAGACTAAAATTTCTGAAGGGGAGACCGTCCTTCCGGGTGACGACGCAGTCCCGGTCGAACACATAGGCGGTATACTCGCTCGTATTCCATGGGGATTCCCACCGGATTTTGGCAACGCCGACAGGGGCCACGGAGAACTTCACATTCTCTGACGCAGGGTCGGTGTAACCGTTGGCCGAGTAGTTGGTCTTATAGGCGAAATCTTCCCCGCCATCTTCCGAGTGCATGATGGATAAGTAGTCATAAGTCGAATCCGCCATCGCGGGAACAGTCAGGCCCAGGCATACTGCCAGGGCCAGCGCAAGGGATAAAATCTTTTTCTTCATTCTTCTTACTTCCTCTCTGTTTATTTTTGGGCGCAAAAAAGGCGCCCTCCCGCCCTCAAAGCGGAAACGCGCCATATTGCCATAGAAAGAGTATTCAGGGTATGACAAAACTACATAGCCATAGCTATGCTTGCTTGCTTGCTTGCTTGCTTGCTTGCTTGCTTGCTTGCTTGCTTGCTTGC
>CANSLL010000078.1 GCA_947647695.1 uncultured Clostridia bacterium
ATACAGCAGGGGTTAGAAGAAAAAGTAAAGTAAATTGAAAGAAAAATGAAAAAAACAGGGAAAACAGGGAAGGATTTTTGGGCGTTTTTTCAGGCAAACCCAGGGGATATTTAGAAAAAACGGAAGGTGAAAGAAGAACAAAAAATGGAAGAAACCTGCCGGATAAAACAAAGAAAAATAAATTATCTATACAAAATTATGAAAAATTTAACAATTTTGCACCAGGGTCTTGTCAGACGGCACGCAGAGGTGTACTATGGATATCGAGTATGGGGTAGTGTAGAGCTACTCACAGGTGTTAGATGAGGTGAAAACAATGGCAAAAGCATTTTTTGGCGGCGTTCATCCCAACCCGATGAAAGACGCGACCTGTGGGAAGGCGATCGAGAAGCTGGAAGCTCCAGACGAAGTCGTGATTCCCATGTCCCTCCATATCGGCGCGCCCTGCACCCCGATCGTTGCAGTGGGCGACACCGTGAAAGTGGGCCAGAAAATCGGCGAAGCCGCTGGGTTCGTATCGTCTCCGGTACACGCGAGCGTGTCCGGTACGGTCGTCGCAGTGGAGCCGCGTCCTCATTTCAACGGTGGAAACGGTATGGCGGTGGTCATCCAAAACGACCATCAGGATACAGTTTCCGAGGACGTTAAACCCGTTGAGCATCCCGAAAGCATCACAGGCGAGCAGTTAGCGGAGATCGCGAAAAACGCGGGCATCGTCGGCTGCGGCGGCGCGACCTTCCCCACCCACGTCAAGATCAGCGGGGGCTTGGGCAAGGTGGACACCGTCATCATCAACGCGGCGGAGTGCGAGCCGTACATCACGTCCGACCACCGCATCATGCTGGAGATGCCCGAACAGCTGATCGGCGGCGCAAAGCTGCTGGCCCAGGCCTTCGGTGTCACGGTACATATCGGCATCGAGGACAACAAGATGGACGCGGTGGAGGTGCTGCGCCAGGAGATCGCCAAGGAAGGCGTGACCAACATCGTGGTCGACCCGGAGCACACCCGGTATCCCCAGGGCGCTGAAAAGCAGCTGGTCCAGGCCATCACCGGCCGTCAAGTCCCCCCGGGAGGACTGCCCGCTGCCGTGGGCTGCGCGGTGTTCAACGTGGAGACGACCTGCGCGCTGTTCCGCGCGGTGACCACCGGTATGCCCCTGATCCGCCGCATCGTCACCGTAGCCGGCTCCGGCACGGTGGACCCGAAGAACTTGGAGGTCCGCATCGGCACGCCCCTGAAGTGCGTGTTCGACGCCTGCGGCGGCGTCAAGCCGGAGACCTTCAAGGTCCTCATGGGCGGCCCCATGATGGGCGCGGCCCAGTACGACATGGACGCCCCGGTGGGCAAGGGCACCAACGCGCTGCTTGCCTTCAGCGACAAGGAGGAGCGGACGGTGGAGCACCCCGTGTGCATCCGCTGCGGCAAATGCGTCAGCGTCTGCCCGATGCACCTGGAGCCTCTGGTAATGAACATGTACGCCACCAAGAACCGTCTGGAGGAGCTGGAGGCGGCCAATCTGTTCGACTGCATCGAATGCGGCTCCTGCTCCTACATCTGCCCCGGCCGCGTACATCTGGTGCACAATTTCCGCACCGGCAAACAGAAGATCAACAACAAGCGCGCTGCGGAAAAAGCAGCCGCCGAAGCTGCCGCCAAGGCAGAAGCGAAGTAAACGGAGGTGCAAGAGATGGATTATAAAACATTGAACCTCAAGGCATCCTCCTCTCCCCATATCCGTTCCAACGAGGATGTCCGCTCGATCATGCTGGACGTCATTATCGCCATGGTCCCCGCGCTGGCAGCCGCGATCTTCTATTTCGGCTTCCGCGCGCTGACGGTCACGGTGGTGTCTGTGGCGGCGTGCGTGTTCTTTGAGTGGCTGTACTGCAAGATCATGCACAGGCCCCAGCCCATCGGCGATCTGTCCGCGGTGGTCACCGGTATGCTGCTGGCGTTCACCTGCCCGGTCAGCATCCCGTACTGGATTCTGATCGTGGGCGACGCCTTCGCCATCATCATCGTCAAGCAGCTGTACGGCGGCCTGGGCAAAAACTTTATGAACCCGGCCCTGGGCGCCCGTGCGTTCCTGTTCTCCTGGGCCGGCACCATGGGTACCTGGGTCACCTCCGGCAGCAATATGACCATCGGCCCGTCCACCAGCGCGGCCATCGACGGCATCACCGCCGCCACGCCCCTGTCCTTCCTGCACCAGGGCCTGACGCCCGACGGCACGACCCTGATGAACTGCTTCATGGGTCAGACCGGCGGCTCTTTGGGCGAGGTCTCCGCGCTGATGCTCATCATCGGCGGCGTATACCTGGTCTGGCGCAAGGTGATCACCCTGCATATCCCCCTGGCCTTTATCCTCACCGTCGCCGTCATTACCGTCCTGTTCCCCCAGGGCGGCCAGGACAATTTCTCCTGGATGATGTACAACGTCCTCAGCGGCGGCGTGATGCTGGGCGCCATCTTTATGGCCACGGACTATGCGTCCTCCCCCATCACCCACAAGGGCCAGATCGTGTTCGGCATCGGCTGCGGTCTGATCACCGTATTTATCCGTTATTTCGGCACCTATTCCGAAGGCGTGTGCTTCGCGATCATCATCATGAACTGCACAGTCTGGCTGATCGACCGCTATGTCAAGCCCGCCCGGTTCGGTTATGTCAAGCCGGAAAAGTCTGAGAAGAAGGAGGCGGCTGCAAAATGAGCGGAGAAGCAGTAAAAAAGGAAAAGGTCCAGCTGGACCCGAAATACCTGCTGAAGCTCGCCGGTATCCTGACGGTCATCTGCGCCATCGTGGCGGCCCTGCTGGGCGTGGTCAACGGTGTGACGGCGGACCGGATCGCCGAGCTCCAGGCGCAGAAACAGCAGGCGGCGCTGCAGGTCGTGTTCCCCGGCGCCGAGTTTACCCCTGTTGATGTGACGGACGACCTCGTCGCCCTGGCGGGCCAGGAGAACGCGGAGAGCGGCCTGGAGGCCATTTTCGCGGCGTCCACCGGCGGCTACGCCATCGAGGTGACGCCCACCGGCTTCAACGGCAGGCTGAACGTCATCGTCGGGATCGACGCCGAAGGCAATGTGGCGGGCATTTCCGTTGTCAGCCATTCGGAGACTGCCGGTATCGGTACGGAAGTTGCAAAGAATAAACCCAACAAGAACGGCGTCGGCGTGCTGGACCAGTTTACCGGCCGGTCCGCGTTCGGCGGCAGCCTGTTCACCGTCAATTCCGGCAGCAACCAGGTTGACGCCATCTCCGGCGCTACCATCACCACCAAGGCCATCACCCGCGGCGTGAACGCAGCGTCCCTGGTGGCAGAGCAGCTGGGCTGAGAAGGGGGAGGTTTGAGTTATGAATTTCGGAAAACAGCTTAAAGAAGGCGTGATCACCAACAACCCCGTTCTGGTCCAGATCCTCGGCATGTGCCCCACGCTGGCCGTTTCCACGTCTCTGTTCAACGGTCTGGGCATGGGCATCTGCGCCACGCTGGTGCTGATCTGCTCCAACGTCGTCATTTCCCTGCTGCGCAACATCATCCCCAATAAGGTGCGTATCGCGGCGTTCATCGTCATCATCGCCGGCTTCGTCACCTGCATCGATCTGCTGCTGAAGGCCTTTGTGCCCGCCCTGTCCGAATCCCTGGGCGTGTTCATCCCCCTGATCGTCGTCAACTGCATCATCCTGGGCCGTGCGGAAGCGTTCGCTTATAAGAACGGTCCCGTGGTCTCCGCATTGGACGGCCTGACCCAGGGCATCGGCTTTACCGTGGCGCTGACCATCCTGTCTGCCGCCCGTGAATTCATCGGCGCGGGCAAGTTCGGCGGCGGCCTGATCGACGTTTCCAACGGCTTCCGCATCGTCCTCGGCGGCGCGGACGGCATCCAGGTCCTGCCCGAGGGCGTGGGCGCGTCCCTGATCACCCAGCCCGCCGGCGGCTTCCTGTCCCTGGGTATCTTCATCGCGGTCGTGACCTTCCTGCTGCGGAAGTCTGAGGAAAAGGCCGCTAAGAAGGAGGCAACGAAATAATGGAAATGCTTACATCTATTTTTGCGATCTCCCTGGGCGCGATTTTGACGAATAACTTCGTCCTGTCCCAGTTCCTGGGCATCTGCCCGTTCATGGGCGTGTCCAAGAAGATCGACACGGCCCTCGGCATGGGCGCGGCGGTGACCTTCGTCATGGGCATCGCGTCCCTCGTGACGTTCTTTATCCAGCATCTGATCCTGGAGCCCATGGGTCTGGAATATATGCAGACCGTGGCGTTCATCCTGGTCATTGCGTCCCTGGTGCAGTTTATCGAGATGTTCTTGCAGAAATCCGTTCCCTCGCTGTATACGGCCCTGGGCGTGTTCCTGCCTCTGATCACCACCAACTGCGCGGTCCTGGGTGTTTCCATCAACAATGTGTCCTATGGCTACAGCCTGATCGAGTCTGTGGTGTACGGCGTCACCGGCGGCCTGGGCTTCATGCTGGCCATCGTGCTGTTTGCCTCCATCCGCGAGCGCCTGGAGTTTGCAGACTGCCCGAAGTCCTTTGAAGGCATCCCCCTGGCCATGGTCACCGCCGGTCTGATGGCCCTGGCATTCATGGGCTTCTCCGGCCTGCAGGTTTGGTAAGAGGAGGAGAAGATTATGGTAACGAATGTGATTGCTGCCTTGCTGGTCCTGGCGATTTTGGGCCTGGTGTTCGGCCTGATCCTGGCGGTGGCCTCCAAGGTGTTTGAAGTCAAGACCGATCCCCGGTTCCCGGAGATCATGGACTGCCTGCCCGGCGCGAACTGCGGCGGCTGCGGCTACGCGGGCTGCTCCGCGGCGGCCAACGCCATCATCGAGGGCAAGGCCGCGGTCAACTGCTGCCCTGTGGGCGGCGCGGAGGCGGCGGAGAAGATCGCCGCGATCATGGGCGTGGAAGCGGCCTCCGGCGAGCGTGAGATCGCCCATGTGATCTGCAACGGCGGTACCGCCGCGAAGAAAAAGTTTGAGTACATCGGCGTACAGGACTGCCTGGGCGCCATGAAGGTGGGCGGCAACGGCCCGCTGGAGTGCGCTTACGGCTGCCTGGGCTTTGGCTCTTGCGTCAAAGCATGCGCCTTTGACGCCATCAAGATCGGCGAAAACGGCGTGCCCGTGGTGGACCCGGACAAGTGTACCGACTGTATGCAGTGCGCCGCGGCCTGCCCGCGGAACATCATCGTGTCCGTGCCGGTGTCGAAGAAGGTCTTTGTGGAGTGCGCCAACAAGCAGAAGGGCGCCGCCGCCACGAAGGTCTGCGCCAACGCCTGCATCGGCTGCGGCCTGTGCGTAAAGGAGTGCAAGTTCGACGCCATCCATGTGGTGGACAACGTGGCCGTGATCGACTACGCCAAGTGCAAGAACTGCAAGATGTGCACCAAGGTCTGCCCGAAGGACGCCATCGCTCCCATCCCCACCAAGGAGGAGAAGGAGAAGTACAAGGCCATGAAGAAGGCCCAGGCGGAGAAGAAAGCCGCCGCCGCCAAGGATGCGGCGGAGGCCAAAGCCGCGGAGGAGGCTGCCGCCAAGGCAGCGGACGCTGCGGAGGCTGCCGCGCCTGCGGAAGAGGCCAAGTAAAAAAACGAACCGGCGGCAAAGCGTGCCGCCTGCCCGCCCGCTTCGGATCATCTGGAGCGGGCGGACGTTTTCTATCCGGTTTGCAGGACGGGAGGAAGGGTTATGGAAAATGCTCTGGCGCAAAAATTTGACCTGGGGGCGCTGCTGCGGTTCGCGTTGCCCACGGTGCTGATGAACCTGTTCGTGGGGCTGTACTATATCGTAGACGGCATATGCGTGGCCCGCTTTGCCAGCACGGACGCCCTGGCCGCCATGAACATCACCTATCCCACATTCTTTACGGCCATCGCCGTCTCCACGATGCTGGCCGCCGGCGGCAGCGCCGTGGTGGCCAAAAAGCTGGGGGAGGGGAAAGCGGCGGAGGCCCGGGGAGATTTTACGTTCCTGGCGGTGGTCACTCTGGCTGCGGGCATCCTCTTCAGCGCCGCGTGCCTGTTCTGGCTCCGGCCGCTGCTCTATTTCCTCGGCGCCAGCGATTACCTCTATCCCATGAGCCGGGTGTATGTGGGCATCCAGCTGTGCTTTACGCCGGCGATCTTTATGCAGATGTTTTTCCAGACCTTTTTCGTGACGTCGGGCCGGCCCAAAACGGGCCTCGTCTTGACCCTGGCGGCAGGCTGCACCAATATCATGCTGGACCTGCTGCTGGTGGGGTATTTCCGCCTGGGTGTGGTGGGCGCGTCCTTTGCGACCTGTGTGGGATACGCGATCCCGGCGGCGGCCGGGTTCGTGTTTTTCCTCCGGCGCAACAAGACGCTGTATTTCGTCCGGCCCCGCTGTACGTTGGCGGTGCTGAGGCGCAGCTGCATCAACGGCTCGTCGGAGATGGTGGCAAACTTGTCCGTCTCCGTGACCACGGCGGTGTTCAACATCATCATGATGCGCCTGATCGGGCCGGACGGCGTGACGGCGATCACGCTGCTGGTGTATACGCAGTACATTTTCCAGGCGTTTTTTACGGGGTTTTCCATCGGCGTTGCGCCGGTATTCAGTTACAATTACGGCGAGGGGGACCGGGCGCAGCTCAAAGAACTGTTTCGGAGCTGCAAACGCTGTATCGTGACGATGTCCCTGGGCGTGTTCCTGATCATGGAGCTGTTTACGCCCTGGATGGTTTCCGCGTTCGCCCCCAGGGGGACGGAGGTGTTTGCCATCGCCAGCGTGGGCATCCGCATTTACAGCCTGGCCTATCTCTGCTACGGCGTGAATGTGTTTTCCTCGGCGCTGTTTACGGCCCTGTCCAACGGCGCATTGTCCTTTACGATCTCCTTTTTGCGCACGCTGGTGTTCCTGCTCGCCGGAGTGCTGGTGCTGTCTCACTTTTTCGACGCGGCGGGCGTCTGGATGGCGGGCCCCTTCGCGGAAAGCGCGACGGTCCTGTTCAGCATCGCTTTCTTGCGGCGCAGCGGAAGCAGATACGGTTATTTGGATTAAAAAAACGCCGGCTTCCCCCATGGGGGCGAAGCCGGCACTTTTCCGTGCGGCTGAAGGGGCTGGCGTCGGGCCGGGGAACGAAAAAAACGGCGGGATGGGCGGACCTGTGAGAAAATCGGAAAAAAGAGTTTACAATTTGTTCAAAAAGGCATATTGACATTCTCTGACAATAGAAGTATACTGATTTAGCACTCAGAAAGCAGGAGTGCTAAAGCGCCGGACGGAGGAGTCCCATGGAGTTGAGCGAACGCAAAAAGAGCATACTGAAAGCGGTCGTGGAGCTTTACGTTGCGCTGGCGGAGCCGGTGGGGTCCAAAGCCATCGCCGCGGCGCTGCCCCAGAGCGTGTCCTCCGCCACCATCCGCAACGAGATGGCGGAGTTGGAGGAAATGGGATATCTGGAAAAGCCCCACACCAGCGCCGGGCGCATCCCCTCGCCCAAATGCTACCGCATTTACGTCAACGAGCTGATGGAGCAGCACCGCCTGTCCCAGCAGGAGACGGAGCGGATGAACCGCGCATTGCAGATCAGGCTCCAGGAGCTGGACCGGATGCTGACCCAGGCCGGGCAGATGGTATCCCGCTTTATGAACTACCCGGTGTACGCCCTGGCGGCGGGGAAGAAGGAGATCACCGTCGTCCGCTTTGATCTGCTGAGCGTGAACGAGACGGATTTTATCGCCGTGGTCATGACCAGCGACCACCGGGTCAAAAGCCAGCTGCTCCACGGGGAATGCCCTGTGGACGCGGCCCAGCTTCCCGTGCTGGCCGCGCTGCTGAACAAGGACTTTACGGGGAAGACCCAGGAGGAGCTGTCCCAGCAGCTGATGGGCATGGCCGCCCAGCTGCCCGGACTGCTGTTTATGACGGTATCCCAGGCCGTGGATTACGCCTGCGGTGTTTTAGAGGACGCCTGCCGGCGCATGGTCTACACCACCGGCGCCAACCGTATCCTGGACCTTCCCGAGTATCAGGATGTGGGCAAGGCCAATCAGCTGCTGCGCTTTCTCAGCGAGGAGAGCACCGCGCTGCCCGCGCCGGAGGACAATGATCCGGTCCAGATCCTGATCGGCCCGGAGAATGTGGAGCAGGCCCTCCAGGATTCCAGCGTCGTCGTCGCCAGCTACGATATCGGCGGCGATATGCGGGGTCTGATCGGCGTCGTAGGGCCGACAAGAATGGATTACGCTGCCGTGGAAGCCCGCCTTTCCTATTTTGCCGCGGGCCTTTCGCGGATGTTCGATCAAGGAAAACTGCCGAAACATGAAGAGGATGTGAAGGAATGAACGAAGAAGTGAAGAAGGGCGCGGAGACGCCAGAGGAACCGGTAGCGGAACCGGTGGAACAGGCGGCGAAGACAGAACAAGCAGAAAAGACGGAGAAGCCGGAAAAGAGCAGCAAAAAGGGAAAGAAGAGCAACACCGTGACCTTTACCGTGGAGGAAGCGGCGAAGCTGGAGCAGCTGGCCAAGGATATGGAAAGCCTGAAGGACCAGCACCTGCGCTTGGCTGCGGAATACGACAATTACCGCAAGCGCACGGCCCGGGAAAAAGAGCAGATCTATTCCGATGCGAAGATCGCCACGGTGAAGGAGTTCCTGGCGGTGTATGACAATCTGGAGCGTGCCGCCGGCCAGACGGGCGGCGAGGATTCGCCCCACAAAAAGGGACTGGAGATGATCTTCCGCCAGTTTGAAGAGATCCTGGCCAAGATGGGCGTGGAGAAGATCGACGCCGCGGGCCAGCCCTTTGATCCCGACAAGCATTCCGCCGTGATGCACATCGAGGACGAGAGCCTGGGAGAAAATACGGTGGCGGAGGTCTTTCAGCAGGGCTTCACTTTGGGCGGCAAGGTGTTGCGCTTTGCCGTGGTCAAGGTAGCGAACTGACGCCCCGGCGGTTAGAAAATCAGAAAGAACAACAATTTTCAAATAAACAGGAGGAGTTTCTTATGAGCAAGATTATTGGTATTGATTTGGGTACGACAAACTCTTGCGTATCTGTTGTGGAGGGCGGCGAAGCCGTCGTGATCGCGAACGCGGAGGGCAACCGCACGACCCCGTCCGTGGTGGCCTTTTCCAAGACCGGCGAGCGTATGGTGGGCCAGGTGGCAAAGCGTCAGGCCATCACCAACCCCGACCGCACCATCGCGTCCATCAAGCGCCATATGGGCACCGATTACAAGGTGAACGTGGACGGCAAGGCGTTCACGCCCCAGGAGATCAGCGCCATGATCCTGACGAAGCTGAAGAAGGACGCCGAGGCCTATCTGGGCCAGACCGTCACCGAGGCGGTCATCACCGTGCCCGCGTACTTCAACGATTCCCAGCGCCAGGCCACCAAGGACGCCGGTAAGATCGCCGGCCTGGAGGTCAAGCGTATCATCAACGAGCCGACGGCCGCCGCTTTGGCCTACGGCGCGGAGAAGGAAGCCAGCCAGAAGATCATGGTCTACGACCTGGGCGGCGGCACCTTCGACGTCTCCATCCTGGACATCGGCGACGGCGTCATCGAGGTGCTGTCCACCAACGGCAACACCCACCTGGGCGGCGACGATTTCGACGAGGCTATCATGAAGTACCTGGTGGCGGAGTTCAAGAAGGACAGCGGCATCGACCTCACCGGCGACAAGGTTGCCATGCAGCGCCTGAAGGAGGCGGCGGAGAAGGCGAAGATCGAGCTCTCCGGCATGACCACCACCAACATCAACCTGCCCTATATCACCGCCGACGCCACGGGCCCGAAGCATCTGGACGTGACGCTGAGCCGCGCCAAGTTCAACGAGCTAACCCATGACCTGGTGGAAGCCACCATGATCCCCGTGCGCAACGCCATGAACGACGCCAAGCTGAGCGCCGGCGACATCGCCAAGGTTCTGCTGGTGGGCGGTTCTTCCCGTATCCCCGCCGTGCAGGAGGCCGTCAAGCAGATCACCGGCAAGGACGGCTTCAAGGGCATCAACCCCGACGAGTGCGTGGCCATGGGCGCGGCCATCCAGGGCGGCATCCTGGGCGACGATCCCTCCGCCAAGAAGGATCTGCTGCTGCTGGACGTGACGCCCCTGTCCCTGGGCATCGAGACCCAGGGAGGCGTGTGCACCCATCTGATCGAGCGCAACACCACCATCCCCGTGAAGAAGAGCCAGATCTTCTCCACCGCGGCGGACAATCAGACCAGCGTGGAGGTCAACGTGCTCCAGGGCGAGCGCGATATGGCCCAGTATAACAAGTCCCTGGGCAAGTTCCATCTGGACGGCATCGCCCCGGCCCGCCGCGGCGTGCCCCAGATCGAGGTGACCTTCAACATCGACGCCAACGGCATCGTGGAGGTCAGCG
>CANSLL010000079.1 GCA_947647695.1 uncultured Clostridia bacterium
ACTTTATAAGAAATTAAAGAAAAAATATGAGATAGAGGAAGAAGTCATAAAAGAAGAAGCGGACAGTCGTTTTGGAATCTCAATTTATATGGGTATGATGAGATGTGCAATTAGAACCATAAAATCATTATACTCATGTGCCAGCATTCTGTTCAGAGTATATTGTTTTCCCAAAATAATACGCTTTGTCCAAGTAATCTGTCTTGTCAATTTGAGGCATCCCGTTGGTATCGCCGCAGCCTCCCGCCAACAGCATCCCTTTATCATGGAATCCGATGTAGTTGACAAGGGCAAAGCGGTAACAGGACATCGCCTGTTCAAAGGTCCAGAAGAAGTGATCCGCCGCCGTCAGCAGTAGGGCGCAGTCTTTCACCGGGTACTTCTCGTACCGGCCCAGGGGCGGGTTTGGGTCCTTCTCCGCGATGTAGTAAAACCGCACAACGAAAGCCATGGGGCGTACAGCTACACCCCATGGCTTTTTACAGGCCGTCAGTCTTATTCTCTGTGTCTTTCCCAGCGCCGCGCCGTGTTTTTCCGTTCTCTGCGGTAGCAGATATCGCACAGCCGCCCCTGATGGTGCAGCGGCAGCGCCTTTCCACAACAGGCGCAGAAACGGATGTTGCTCCTCAGCCGGTGAAGCAAAATTTCGTTGATCTCATCTGCCACCTGTTCCCGGGTATCGTAGAGCTTGTCCTCATCCACCGGGCAATCGAAGGCTTTGGCAAAGGAAAAATAAAGATCCAGCTTTCGATAATACTGCTCCAGCTCCGGCAGAGTGGGCTCCTCCTCCGGCAGACCCGGCTGCTCGATGGGCTCGCCCTGCTGCCAAAGGTGCAAAAACTGGAAAAACAGCTCCCGCAGAGCGTCCTCCGCCTCGTCAAAGGGGATGTTGGCCGCCCGCAGCTCCTGTTCCTTGGTCAGCAAAAAGCCCATCTCCCGCATTTTGGAGATCAATGTGATATACCGGGAGATATCCAGCTTGCGGTACGGCTCCACCGTCGGCATCCTGTTCCACTCGGTCAGGACCTCCAACAGGTCAAAATCCGCCTGGAGCACCAGATCGGAAAATCCCACCACGGCATGGTCCAGCGGCGGGACCGCCGCTTCTAATCCCGCCCGGATGAATCCCAAATTCTGGGTCGCTCCCACATACCCTTTATTGTACATCCCATACCGCCCGGCCCGGCCGGCGATCTGGCGGATCTCCTCCGGCTTCAGCTCCCTGCGCTCCACGCCGTCGAACTTTTCCGTCTCCATAAAAATGACCCGGCGGATGGGGAGATTCAAGCCCATGCCAATGGCGTCCGTGGAAACGATATACGCCATCTCCCCTTGGAGGAAGCCTTCCATCTGCTTGCGGCGGGTGGCGTAGGGCAGCGCGCCGTAGATGATCGCCGGTTCCTTTCCGCTCTGGCGCAGGTCCTCCGCCACGCTGAGCACGCCCACCTTGGAAAAAGTGATCAAAGCATCCCCCGGCTGGATGCGCTGGTAGTCCACGGGACGGGCCATGCAGATCAGGGGCGTCCTCCGCTCGTGGTACTCCACCTCCACGCTGTCGCCGCAGCTCTCGACCAGCCGTATCAGCAGATCCTTGGCCTCCGGCGCCGCGCATAAATGGACCTCCGGGGCCAGCACGCCCAGGATCGCCCGCGTCCAGGCATAGCCCCGCCGCCCATCGGCGATCATCTGGCATTCGTCCACCACCGCCACATCGAAGTGCCGCTTCAGCTCCAGCTTTTCCGCAGTGGCGGCCAGATGGGTGTCTTCCTCCCGGAGGTCCTCTTCCTCGCCGGTGGAAAGACCGCAGTCCACGCCTCCGTCCAGGAGGGTCTCCTGTGCCTCCAGGGCAAGCAGGCGCAGCGGCGCAAGATAGACCCCCGTCTTGGCCCGCAGAAGCCGCTGAAAGCCCGCGTAGGTTTTTCCGGTGTTCGTCCCGCCCAGATGCAGCACAAAGTGGCGGTGCATGGCCCGGGCTTCCGGGTATTCGTCCTTGGGATTCAGCGCGATCAGCAGCGACAGACTGGTGCGGATGGCCTGGGGAACGTACCACACAGACCAGACGGCGCCTAAACCGCCGGAAAGCAGCTGCTCCGCCGGAAAACCCTTCATCCGCACCAGTTCGTCCAGACCGGCCTCGGGCTGGCTGTCATTAAAATCAGCCTCCGCCTGATTTGCCGCCGCAAGCAGCACCCGGGGATACCGTGCATAAACCTGCTGCGCCACAGGGTGGTCTGGATGCTGGCCCAGCCATCCCCCCGCCCGGAGAAAATTTTTCATGACTTCCGGCAGGCAGGCGCTGTCGCACCGCTGCTCCACTGCCAGGAATTCGTTCATCCATGCCACCGCCCGGGAGGGCCGCAAATTGCGACTTTTCGCCGCCGCGGGAAGGCAGGAAAGCACGGCGCTGTGGTAATGCTTTGCCAAAAGCCCCGCCGTGGAATCCTCCGCCGGCGCTTTCTCCCACGCCTGGGTCAAGTTTTCACAGGCACGCCGGACATCCGCCGACGCGGCTCTGGCAGCGTTGCCCGCCGCGGCTGCCGCAACGTCCCGTCCCGCAAACCGGGGATCGCGTTCCCCCGCCCACACATCTTCCTTGTCCCAGACGCGGATGGAACGCCCGCCGGACATGACGTAGCGCGGCTTCGGCAAAAGCGTGCGGATCAGCTCGTTGGTCCACCCGCGCCGCTTCAGCATCGACGCCGACCATTTTCCGCGGCTGTGTTTCGACATGACACCTTCCCTCCTTTCTACTTCGCATCAAACAGCAAGATATCATCGCGCGAAAAAATCGCATACAAAGGGCACGGCTGCAACGAAACATGCCGCGCTCCTTGCCGCTTTTCCGCAAACGGCCCCCGCCGTCTGTTCAGACGCGGGGGCAGCCTGCCTGCCGTACCGGCAGTCCGTATCCTTACAGCGCCGCCAGCAGTCCCTCCAGTTCGTCAAGACTGCTCTGAAACACACCCAACGCATGCTCCACCGTCTCTGGCTCCGTCAGGTCTACACCGGCAATCTTCAGCTCGTCGATGGGATACATACTGCCGCCCGTGGTCAGGAAGCGCAGATAATCCGACGCATCGCCCGTGGTCAGGATCCGGTCCGCAATGGCGACCGCCGAGCAGAAGCCGGTGGCATACTGATAGACATAAAACGCATTGTAAAAATGGGGAATACGCGCCCACTCTACATCCTGGAGCGCATTGTTTACCGCACCGGCATAATACAGATCGTTCAGCTGCCGGTACAGCGCCGACAGGCTCTCCGCCGTCAACGGCTCGCCCCTCTGCTGCTGCTCATGGGCCTTGCGCTCGAATTCCGCAAACAGGGTCTGGCGGTAAACCGTGGTGCGGAAGCCCTCCAGGAAATGGTTGAGCAGATACGCCCGCCGCTTCGGGTCCTTCTCCACGCCCAGCAGATAGCGGGTCAGCAGGACCTCGTTGACCGTGGACGCCACCTCGGCCACCAAGATGCGGTAATCGTGATTGGCGTAATCCTGGGCGCAGTCGGAGAAATAAGAGTGCATACTGTGTCCCAGCTCGTGGGCCAGGGTAAAGGCGTCCTCCAGCGTACCGGCAAAGTTCATCAGCACATAGGGGTGCACGCCGTAGACGCCGCAGGAAAAGGCGCCGGTGGTCTTCCCCTTGTTTTCGTACACGTCGATCCATCGCTCGGAAAAGGCGCGCAGGAGCAGTCCATGGTACTCCTCGCCCAGCGGGGCCGTGGCCTGGAGCACCAGCTCCTTGGCCTGTTCAAAATCCAGATGCAGATCGATATCCTCCACCATTGGACAGTAGAGGTCATACATATTCAGCTCTTTCAGACCCAGGGTCTTTTTGCGCAGGGCAAGATACTGTTCCATGGTGGGGAGGCTCTTGTGAACAGCCTCCACCAGGCTGTCGTAGACCTGTAACGGCACGTTGCTGCCGAACAGCGCCCGCTCACAGGCGCTGGTATAGCCGCGGGCCTGGGTGTAATAGGTATCCAGCTTCACTGCGCCGGCATACATGGCGGCGATGGTATTGAGATATTTTTTGAACGTACCGTGGTACGCCTCAAAGGACTCCCTGCGCACCCGCTGGTCGGCGCTGATGCGAAACAGGGCGTAATTACCGTGGGTCAGGCGCACCTCTTCTCCCTTCTCGTCCCGGATAACGGGAAATTCCATATCCACGCTCTCCAGCATGGTAAAGCAGTTGTCCGGCGTACCGGCGGCGTCGGAGAGCATGGCCAGCAGGCGCTCCCCCTTCTCGTCCAGGGTATGGGCCCGGGCGCGGTTCGTATCCTCTAACATATGTCGGTAGGGCGCAAGGCAAGGCGCATCCATAAACGTCCGCAGGCGCTCCTCGGGCATGGCAAGGATCTCCGGGTCAAGGAAGGCGCAGGCTGTGCTCATGGCCACATACAAGTTCATGGCCATCCCTTCCATCGTCTGGTATTCCCCGCTGCTGTTGTCGCTGTTTTTCAAAAGGGACGCGTAAAGATAGACAAGCTCCACCACCTGGAGCGTCTGGTAAACAGTGTCCAGTCCCGCCTTCATCTGCTCCGGCGACGCGCTGAGGGTACCGGCCAAAGCGCCGATCCGTCCCACAGCCTCCTCTGCTTCCCGGTATGCGTGCTCCCATTCTGCTTTATTTTGAAAAATGGGCGACAGATCCCACTGGTATGCGCTGTCCATCTCATTTCTTGCTTTCAGTTCCATAGTACCGTTTCCTTTCTGTTCATCCGTTTAAGGCTTCCTTCCCCGTCAATTCCTCCACATCGATGCGGAGGACCTGAGCCGCCTTTCCATACTGTTCCATCATCGCCTCGAATTTATCCAAATCCTGCGCCGAATACCGCTCGCTGATGCGGCGAAGGGCCCGGTTCCGCTCCGCTTCCTCCGTTACGATTTGCGCCGTTCCCCGCACGACGGCGGAGGCATAGCTCATGGTGTACTTCTCCGAAACCGTTTTACAATAGGACACCGCCGTCATGGAGACCTTCCGGTTTTTCTCCAGCAGCTCCAGCTTCAGTCCCGCACGGGCACAGTGAAGGTAGAGGTGCTCCCCGTCCCGCACCGGGGATACGGGAATACAGTACGGCGCGCCTGTCTCGTCCGCCAGGGCGAGCACAGCGTAGGGAGCATGCTCCAGCACATCCCAGGCAAAGGCCCGGTCCCGTTCCCACTTCTTTTTCCGCATAGGCCTTCTCCTGACTTACAGCGCTGGCGCGGTCAGGTCCTCCCCGTCTCCGCGCAGCAAATGATGAATGTCGTTGATCACGTCGTCCAGCTCCTTCGGCATCCCGTCATTCAGCCACTGGGTAATGGTGCCGATAATGCCGTAAGTAAAGAAGGAGATGGCAAATTCCATGCTCTCGTCGGTAATGGGCAGCTTGAGCTCCGCATTGCAGGCGATCTCCGCCACCAGTGGACGGATCGCCCGCTCCAATCCCAGGCCGAGATATTCTGCGCCCAGAGAATGATAAACGTTCATCGCCAAGGTGCGGTTGGCCCGCAAATACTCCACTTCGGCAAGCAGCTGGCTGCGCCAGTCTTTGCCGGAAAGTTCCCTCAACTGCCGCAGCCTCGCCTGAAAAGCCCACTCCAACAGCTGATACACATCGTTGAAATGATAATAAAACGTCTGGCGGCTGACCTTTGCCCGCGCAACGATATCCTTGACGGTGATCTTATCCAGCGTCGTCGTATTCAGCAAATCGACCAGCGCCGCAGCCAGCGCCTGCTTTGTTCCATGCGCCACAGACTCTCCCCTCCTTCTTCCCGTTCGGTGCTTAATGGATTATACTACCACTTTTTTATAGAAAATACAATCTCATTTCCCCGTTTCTCTTTACAGAACCGCATATTTTTCCCTTGCAGCGCATACCATCGAATAACAATGCCGATTGAAAGGATGGATCACATGGCCGAACCTCTTTTCTCCCTCCCGCCCCTTCCCTACGCCTACGATGCCCTGGAGCCCTATCTCAACGCCTCTCTGCTCCGGGAGCATCATGACAGGCAGCTTGCCCGCTACGTCTCCCAACTCAACGCGCTGATCACTGCGCACCCCCAGCTGAGCCAATGGAGCCTGGAGCAGCTGACCCGCGACTGGACCCGGCTGCCTGACGAGATTCGCGTCGCCGTGCGCAACAGCGCCGGCGGCGTATACACCCACGCGCTATATTTCAATTCCCTGGCACAACCAAACAGCACCGGCGCTTCAAAGGATATCCTGTCCGCCATCGACCGGGATTTCGGTTCCATGCCGGAATTCTGGCGTTCCTTCCGCTTTCTGGCCCTGAAACAATTCGGCAGCGGCAACCTGTGGCTGGTCGCGGACCGCAACCTGCGCCTCCACCTGACGCTGCTCAACTGGCAGGACACACCCTTCCCTCTGATGCCCCTGGCCGTCGCCGATCTGTGGGAGCACGCCTGGTACCCCCAGTATGCCAGCGACAAGGACGCCTATGTAAACGCGCTTCCGGCGCTGCTGAATTGGGCCAGCATCGGCGCGCGTTACCGGGCGCTGCAAGCTCAGAACATGACATAAGACAGGGAATTGCCCCGCACCGAAAACGGTGTGGGGCAATTCCCTGTCTATTGTGGCAGCAGGCCTTACAAATGGCCGAACATCCGCTTCGCCTCACGCTCCGCCAGCGCCATCACGCCGTCGAAATCCACGAAGGGATGGTAGATCTGCTCCAGCTCCCGGTGCTTCTCCCCGGCAAGGTACAGATGCTCCGCCCCCTCTTCCTCTAAGGCGTCCGCAAGGCGCTCCTTCAGCTTCATCCCGCCCCGCATGAAGCGGTACTGCTCCCGGTCGATCAGGCGCTCCATGCGAAGACACCGGTAGGGCTTTTCCGGCAGGGTCAAACTGCGGTTCGTCGTTACAAACGCAAGCCGCAGCTCCGGCAGCAGCAGATGCTCGATCCGCCCCGGCTGGGACGGGTCCATACAGGTAATGACATCGCAGCCGCTGCTGAGAATCTCCCCGCGCAGCATTCCCAGGACCGGAGCCGCCAAATGGTACGGGTCCTGTAATTCATAGACACGGCTGCACAGAGTATAGACCGTGTCGATGCAGCATACCCGGCCCGCGGGCGTCAGGCCGCCGAGGAAACGCTTCGCTTCCCGGGCCGTCCCGTTCCGCCGCCGGGGGCGTTCCCGCCGCCAGATGTTGACAAGGCGCTTTTCCAGACGCTGGCGGTCCACACACTCGGCCATGCGCCGCTCAATCTCGCCCCGGATGGCCCCGTGGGCGCGCAGGCAGTCGTAGGCCCGGACGTACTCGGCCTTGTACCCCTCCGTACAGGCCACGATCTCCTTTCTGCGCTCCTTCAGCCGGTCTACGTCGTAAAACCGGCCCAGATCCACATACCGGTCCACCGCCGCGGGGTAGTTCGGCTCGATCACATGGGGCGCCGTACCGTCCGCCACGGCGCATTCGAGTTCCGGGACCAGTACGGCGTCCAGGGATCCGGGGTCGCCGCTGCAATGGATGTACTCTATCTCCAGGCCCTTTTCCCGAGCCACGGAGCCGATATGCTTCATCAGCGTGGACTTCCCAACGCCGGGACCGCCTTTCAGCACCAGAAAATCCCGGGTCCGGTCCAAGGCGCCTAACTGATCATATAAACTGTAAAATCCTGCGGCGCTGTTGGCGCCGAGGAAGAAATCCGTTTGTTTGTTCATAACGTTCCTCCCGATCAATAAGCTCTACTTCAATTTATGCACAAAGAGTTTTCATTGACAAAGAAAAGAGAGACGATTACAATAAGATTTATATTTTCCGCTCCCATCCCCCATATTCGTTTTTCTTCAGAGCGGGACAAGGAGGTACAATCATGAACAAGGAATTCCAGATGAAGCTGCTCTCTCTGATCGAGCGCGACGGCAAGCTGACGGACGCAGAGCTTGCCCGTATGATGGACTGCGACGAGGCCGCCGTGCGCGCCGCGCTGTCCGAGCTGGAAAACGAGCAGATCATTTGCGGCTATCATACGCTGATCAACTGGGACAAAGTCGATCCCGACTCCGTCACGGCCCTTGTGGAGCTGCGCGTTACACCCCAGGGCGGCGACGGCTACAACAAAATTGCCGAGATCATCTACCAGTACCCGGAGGTGGAAACGCTGTACCTCATGTCCGGCGCTTACGACTTCCTGGTGATGCTGCGGGAGAAGAACCTGAAGGCCATCTCTCTGTTCGTCTCGGAAAAACTGGCCGCCCTGGACGAGGTGCAAAGCACCACGACCTATTTCACCCTGATCAAATACAAGGAACAGGGCTTTTCCTATATGGCGCCGAAAAAAGACAGAAGAATGGTGGTTACTCCATGAGGGATTTTCTTTCCAAAAAAATTGTAGACATGCCCTTTTCCGGCATCCGCAAGTTTTTCGATGTGGTGACCGAAATGCCCGACGCCATCTCCCTGGGCGTGGGCGAACCGGATTTCGACACGCCCTGGCCGATCCGTGAGGAGGCCATCAAAGCCATCAAGGCCGGGCGGACGTTTTACACCGCCAATGCCGGATTGATCGAGTTGCGCCGCGCCATCTGCGGCTACACCGAACGCAAGACCGGCGTGACCTATGATCCCGCTGCGGAGTGCCTTGTCTCCGTGGGCGGCAGCGAAGCCATCGATTTGGCGTTCCGCGCCACGCTGGAGCCGGGGGACGAGGTCATCCTGCCCCAGCCCTGCTTTGTCTCCTACGAGCCCTGCGTCAAAATGGCCGGCGGCACGCCGGTTCCCATCTCCTTGAAGGAGACCCACGATTTCCGTTTGCAGCCGGAGGAGCTGGAAGCCGTCATCACCCCCAAGACAAAGGCGTTGCTGATCTCCTACCCCAACAATCCCACAGGCGCGATCATGGAAAAGGAAGATTTGGCCAAGCTGGCGCCCATCATCCTCGCCCACGATCTGCTGGTGATCACCGATGAGATTTACGCCGAGCTGACTTACGGCGGCAAGGATCACGCCTCCATCATCTCGTTCCCCGGCATGAAGGAGCGCTGTATCTACGTCAATGGTTTTTCCAAGGCGTTCGCCATGACAGGCTGGCGTCTGGGCTACGCCCTGGCCCCGGAGGCGATCATGACCCAGATGGTGAAGATCCATCAGTACTGCATCATGTCCTCCCCCACCATCAGCCAGTACGCCGCCATCTACGCCATGACCGACGGCGACGCCGAGACCCAAATGATGCGCAAGGACTACGACCGCCGCCGCCGGTACCTCATGCACCGCCTTTCGGAAATGGGCATCCCCTGCTTTGAGCCAAAGGGCGCGTTCTACATCTTCCCCAACATCTCCCAATTCGGCATGACCAGCGAGGAATTTGCCCTGGAGTTGTTGCAGCGCAAGAAGATCGCCGTCGTCCCCGGCAGCGCCTTTGGCGCCTGCGGCGAGGGGTTTTTGCGCATCTCCTACGCCTATTCTCTGGACGACCTGCGCGTCGCTTTCGACCGCATCGAGGAGTTTGTCACGGAGCTGCGGGCGGAAAAACAGTAAGCATTTGTACCGCGAAACAAGGGGCGGCCCTGTCCGCTCCCTCCGTTTATCAGGAAACGCGCCCCGCAAGGCAATAGCCTTGCGGGGCGCGTTTGCATGTCAAAAAAGTGGCAAAGCCACTTTTTTGACGGGGATTTCGCTTCGCTCTGCGCCTCGGTTGTCTGCCTGCGGCAGACAATTCGACGCTCGCTTCGCACATGGTGTTTTCTCCGACGCACATGTCGCCGGAGAAATCGATTCAAATACTTTGCCGCCTGCGGGCGGCAAACTCCTGCGGAGAACTATTTAATAATCTGATGCGCCCCGCAAGGCACAACCTTGCAGGGCGCGTCTCTTATTGACTGTTTGAACTTTTCTTCACAGCTTAAAGTCCTCCTCGGACAGACGGGAGGTGTCCAGCTTAATGGGCGCGGGCGGCTCGCGCAGCAGCGGGTCGTACACAAACGCGCGGCAGTGGTACTCCGGGTCTACAATACCCTTTTTACGGCACATGATCTCCCGCGCTCCCACCTTGCAACCCCTGGCGCAATACGCGCAGCGCGGGTCGATATCCTTGCGGAACAGCATCTTTTTCAGCCGCCTTTCTTCCTTCTTCTTCCCCGGATCCACCACTTTACAGCGTTTTCAGGATCACCTTGTCCTCTTCCGCCGTGGCGTTGATCTCGGTAAAGGGGTGTTCATACTCGCCGATGATCCGGCTTGCCATGGGATCCTCAATTTCTTTTTGAATTGTACGGCGCAGGTTGCGGGCGCCATAGGTCATGGAGTAGGACTTGCGGGTCAGATACGCCACCAGCGCCTCATCGTAACGGA
>CANSLL010000080.1 GCA_947647695.1 uncultured Clostridia bacterium
CCTCACCGGCATCGTCCTGACCGTCAGCGGCGAGGTCTCCGGCATCGACGAGGCGGCCTTCTACGGTCCGAAGCTGGATATCCAGTACCACAATGTGTTCGGCAAGGAAGACACCATCGTCACCATCCAGGTCGACCAGCTCCTGGCCGAGCAGTTCGACATGGAATACACCGACAAGGACGGCAAAAAGGTGCGCCCCTATATCATCCACAGAACGTCTCTGGGCTGCTATGAGCGCACCCTGGCCTATCTGATCGAGACCTACGCCGGCGCGCTGCCCACCTGGATGGCTCCCGAGCAGGTGCGGTTCCTGCCCGTGACCGACCGGGCGTCGGATTACTGTGCCGAACAGGCAAAACGGCTGGAGGCCCAGGGCTTCCGGGTGGAAGTGGACTACCGCAACGAGAAAATCGGCAAAAAGATTCGCGAGGCCCAGCTGGAGAAGGTGCCGTACATGGTCGTCGTGGGCGACCGGGATATCGAAAACAACACCGTCTCCCCCCGCCATCGTGCCGACGGCGACCTGGGCGCCATGTCCATGGACGCTTTCACGGCCCTGCTGCGGGATGTGGTGGACTCCAAGGCGAAGAAATAACCGTTTATCCGGCCAAGAGGTACAAAACGGCGCTCCCTGGGGATTATTCCCCAGGGAGCGCCAATCTTTTTCCTTGCAACTTTCCTGCGGCTTCAGCTTTCCTCTGCCGCATCCAAAACCACTGCCGCAGTAAAGGTCTCTTCTCCGCGCCGGACCGTCAGGACCAGCGCCTCGCCCGGTGCGTGGGCATGGCGGACCGCCAGCAGTTCATACGTCTCCGTCACCGGGACGCCGTCGGCTGTCAGGATAATGTCATCGGGGCGGATCCCCGCCGTATCGGCGCAGCTTCCCACCGCCACTATATGGACATACAATCCCTCCACACGGTTTCCATCCCGGTCCAACGGGGATACCGTGACGCCGATGGACGTCTCCGGCAGAGACTGGCCGTGCCGCAGAATCTGGTTTGCCAGATACTCCACCGTCTCCGACGGAATGGCAAACCCAAGCCCCTCCACATCCGCCTCGCCGAACCCAGTCACCATTTTGACGGTATTCAGGCCGATGACCTGACCGTATTCGTTGATCAGCGGGCCGCCGGAGTTGCCGGCGTTTAGCGCCGCGTTGGTCTGGATCATGGTCATGACACGTCCCTCCACCGTTACCTTCCGGTTGACCGCCGAAACGATGCCGTCGGTCAGGGTGTTGCGCAGCTCAAGGCCCAAAGGGTTCCCGATGGCGTAGACCTTGTCGCCCTCCATCAGATCCGCGGAATTGCCGATCTCCGCCGTGGGGAGGTCCGACGCATCCATGGCCTTCAGTACCGCCACATCCTCGTCCAGGTCGTAGCCCACCAGGGACGCATCGTACCGCCGCCCGTCCGGCAGCAAAACCATACAGCTTTCACCGCCTTCAATCACATGGGCGTTGGTCAAAAGATATCCGTCGGCAGTAAAGATCACGCCTGTGCCAATGGACGCGGTTCCACCCTTGTGCACAGCAGCCACCGTGACCACCGCCGGATTCACCCTTTGAAAAATCTCCTTGGCCGTCAGCGCCTCGCCGTGGGTGCGCACCATTTGCAGCCGGGCGCTGCCGCCGTCGGTCTTGGGAATGGTGGTCCCGTCTTCCCGGGAATCCAACGCCTCGTAGCTCCCGCCCCGGGAACCGTCCGGCACAAAGGGCGCCGGTTCAACAAAGCTGCTGTAGATCACCGTCGCGCCCACCAGTACGGCCAGCATCGCCGCAAAGAGCCAAACGCCGCGCCGCTTTTTCTTTTTCGGAGATACCGGCAAATTGGCCCTCCAGGGATTTTGTCCTTGTCCCTCCGCACCAGTCCATGCAGGCAACGGGTCTTGGCATTCCCCGGCGTATGGCAGCGGCTGCTGCCCCGGCCATTGGGTCTGCCGGGACTGGGACGCCGCCATCTGCCGCGGCCATTGAGGCGGCTGCTGCCAGGGCGCCCCAGGCTGTTGGGGCCACCGGGGCGGCTGCGCAGGCTGGTACGCCGGCTGCTGCGGCCCCTGGAAAGAGACGCGTTGCCCGTTCTCCCGCGGCAGCTCCTCTGCCGGTCGGGGCTGTGCAGCCTGTTCTCCGGCGGCAGGCGCTCCCGTCTGTTGGCGCCAAAGGTTCGCCTGCTGCTCGTTGCATGCGCTGCCAAAGCGCTCATATCGGGGCGGCAGGCCCAATTGTCTCCCTTGTTCGTTTTGTTTCATGCCATGCTCCTCACTTGGTCAAAGTCAACGTAAAGGTAAAGGTCGTCACGCCGTTGACAGATGTGACCCAGATCTCCTCCCGGTGCTGGTTCAAAATCGCCTTGACGATATACAGCCCCAACCCTACGCCGTCTTTATCCATGCTACGGGATTTGTCACTCTTATGGAACCGCTCGAACAGCAGCGGCAGCTCCTCCGGCGGGATCGTCTCGCCCTCGTTCTGGATCGCCACAACCGCCTTACCGCCCCGCTGGCCCAACGCCAGCTTCAGCATCGTGCCCTCCGGGGCAAATTTCGCCGCGTTTTCCAACAGGCTGTAGACCACCTGGGTAATCAGGTCAGGGTCGCCCAAGACCCAAACCGGTTCGTCCGGGATTTCCGCTTCCACGTCCAGGCCCCGGTCCATGATCTTCTTTTCCATGGAAATAATGGCGCAGCGCATACTTTCGCAGATATCAAAACGCTTCTTGTCACGAATAAAATCGCTGGCTTGAAGGCGGGAGATCTCCAGCATCCGCCGCACCAGACGCGCCAGGCGTTTCGTCTCGTCGGAGATGGTCTGCAAATACTGGTTTGCTTTCTCCGGCGGGATCGTCCCGTCCAGGATGCCGTCGGTATATCCGCCGATGGTCGTCATGGGCGTTTTCAGTTCATGGGACACATTGGCAATGAACTCCCGGCGCTGCAGCTCCGTGCGCTGGAGAGAATCGGCCATGGCGTTGAAGGAATCCGCCAGCTCGTCGATCTCGTCGATATTACCGCTCTTGACAACCCGCTGGTCGAAATTTCCGCCGGCGAACCGGCGGGACGCCTTGACCATGTCCTGCAAGGGTTTCGTCTGGTGGGCCGTCATCACCGAACAGGACACCACAGCCACAAGGAGCACCGTCAGGGCCGTGAAGAAAAAGATCCCCGCAAAGGCGCGCCACATCTCCGTCAGAGACGAGGGATCCGACAGCATCGCCACCATACCGATCATTTGATGCGTATACTGATCGACCACCGGTACGCAGACGATGAACTCTTTTTTTTCGTAAAGGCCGTTCAGGCTGGTCATACCCGCATAGCTGCCGCTGCGCGCTACCTCCTGGGCAATATTCTCCGGAAGCGCCAGACCGCTTTTGCCCATCAGCCGCTCGTCGGAAAACAGCAGGATCGTCCCGTCGGTCTTGCAGATCAGCACATCGTCTCCCGAGATGCCGGCAACGTAGGACGCCAGCTCCCGAAAGCTCAGGCTGCCGTAGCCATAAGGGTCTCCGCTGGCAAAATACGCCTGCCACAGCTCCGCAATCAGCGCCGCGTCCTTGCGCATGGTATCCCGCCGCTCATTCAGCGAGTAGTTATAGCTCAGCGCGAAAAAGGAGACCGCCAAAACGATCATCGCCAGCGTGACCATGCTTGCGGTCAGCATAAACTGATGCCAGTATAGACTTTTGCCCCGCAAACAAAACGCCCGCCTTTCCCGATGGTTTCCTGCGCCCGCTCACTGGGGCGCGGTTTCCGTCAGTTCAAATTTATAGCCCACGCCCCAAACCGTCTTCAGCGCCCATTGCTCGCTGACGCCCTCTAATTTCTCCCGCAGGCGCTTGATATGGACGTCCACCGTGCGGGAATCGCCGAAATAGTCAAAGCCCCACACCTCGTCCAGCAGCTGATTGCGGGTATAGACCCGGTTGGGCGACTCCGCCATGTGGTAAAGCAGCTCCAGCTCCTTCGGCGGCGTGTCGATCTTCTGCCCGTTCACCAGCAGCTCGTAGGAGTCCAAATCGATGACGAGCTTATCAAAGGCAAGTTTTTTGCGGGTATCCGCGGGCAGCTCCGTGCGGCGGAGCACCGCGTTGATACGGGCCAGCAATTCCTTCATCTCAAAGGGCTTGACCACATAGTCGTCCGCGCCCATATTCAAACCGTTGATCTTATCAAAAGTCTCGCCCTTGGCCGTGAGCATGATGACCGGGACCTTGGACGTCTCCCGCACGCGGCTGAGCACGCCCCAGCCGTCCAGCACTGGCAGCATCACATCCAGCAGCATCAAATCCGGCGCGGCACGGGAAAACTCCTGCAACGCCGTGCCGCCGTCGGGCGCGATGCGCACATTGAAGCCTTCCTTTTCCAGATACATCCGCAGCAGGTCCGCGATATTGTGATCGTCCTCCACGACTAAAACGCTCCGCGCCATCGTGCCACACTCCTTATCCGCCCTGCCCGGTTCCAAAACAGCCGGAAAAGGCTCCTGTTTTCTCCTCTATCATTATAAGGATTTTCCCCGTTTTTTCTTGAACATTTTGTAAATTCCGGCGGATTTTCCGCGCTGCCGCGCCCTCATGCCCCGGCGCAGGCCACCTCCGTCGCGGCGCGCACCGTATAGCGGCCCTCGCTCAGACCGGCGCAGACCACGGCCAGCGCCGAGGCGCTGCTGCTGTCTCCCGGAAACAGCAGCTTCAGCGTCCCGCTCCCGTTCTCCACCCGGTTCATCACCGCCGCGGCACGATTGGACGACGTCCCGAACGCGGACATCGTATAGGCGGGCGTGTACACGGCGTAGCCCGCCGTCTGGACCTCTCCCGCCCGGTCCGCAGCCAGCACCATCCGCGTGGTCGTGCCCGTGCGGCGGCGCAGCTGCCCGTTGGCGGCCTGGAGCTCTTCCGCTCCGCCGTCCTCCGGCAGGATCAGCCCTAGACGGTGCCCGGAGGCCACGATGCGCCGCAGCAGATCGTCCTGCTCCATCAGGCTGCCGGGGGTGAAAAAGAAGGTCGCTTTATACCCGAAACGATCCAGCGTATTCAGCATGGACGCCGTCTGGCGGCTGTCCCCGGCGCGCACGGCCAGCAGGACCTGGGACGCGCCGCCGCCGGCCGGTTCTCCTTCCGGCGGCGCCGGCGGCGTGACCTCGCCGGGATCATTGCCGTCCTCTGGCTTCTGCGTCACGGCAGGCTTCTTGCTCCGCTGGTAGGCGTTGTAGTACGACGGCATCAATGTAATGGACGCCGCGTCGATAAACTGCCGGTCCGTCAGGATCTGATTGCCGTTGCACACCCGCACCACAGGGGCGTAAGCCGTCTCCTGCACAGAGTAGCTCAAACCGAAATAATTGCTCACAAAGGCCACGGGGAAAAAGACCGTATTGCCCCGGCGCAGCGCGCTGGCGCTGTAATAAGTACCGGAGCGGTTGTTCGCCCCGCCTTCGGCCAGATCGAACTCCAGCGCCAGACGGCCCGCGTACAAAAACGCCGTCTGGGCCGCGGTGTCGCGCACATAGGTGATGCCCAGGCCGTAGGACGCGCTGAACACCAGACCCGGCACATAGAGGTTGCCGCCGGACCAGAAGGGCATAGTCTCGTCGTTCAAGGGGCATAACTCGTCGTTGGCAGCAGTAAAATACACGTTGTCCGCCGCCGCCGTCCGCTCCGCCAGTGGTACGGCCAGCGCCAGCAGCAGCGCTACGGACAGCAGCGCGCCCGCGATCCGTCTTTTCATCCGGTTCACCCCCGTTTCCCCTTCCCCGGCTCCCAGGGAATGTGGTTCTCATCCTATATCGTATCGTATTATATCATATTACCCCGCAGTTGCCAAGTTTTTCGGCGTATACGGCCCCACGGTCACGCCGGTATAATACCAGCATAAAATTTCCTTGTAATCTTTTCCCTCGCCGGCCATCACGTTGGCGCCGTACTGGCTCATTCCCACGCCGTGGCCGTAGCCGGTCACCCGGAACACCACGTCCCCGTCTTCTACTTCCACAGTAAAGGACGCGCTGCGCAGGCCGAAGAGGCGGCGCACCACCGTGCCTTTGAGCGTTACGCCGCCGATGTCGATGGACGTAACCATATCCGAATCGTTCCGCTCCACCGCGCCGATCCAGTGCTCCGGCGCGCCGTCCAGCTTCGCCTCCGGGTACGACGCTAAGAACCGGTCCCGAAACTCCCCGGACGGAATGGCGGCCACGCTGTAGTAATTGGGCACCTCGTTTTCTCCCTCGGGACTGTTCACGCTTTGCAGATACGGCAGGTCGCTGACCCAGACGTCGCCGGAATTGTGGGTCTGTCCGCTGGCGGCGGAAAAAAAGGCCGCCAAAATCGGCTTGTCCTCATAAAGGATCACCATACCGTCCGTCCCGCGCACCGCCTGGGCGATCTTGGCGCTGTATTTCTCCGCGTCCGCCCCCCAGGCGCTCTCCGCCGCTTCCGCGGCGCGGTATGCCTGGCAACAGTTGATATCATTGCAAATATCCGCCTCGGGGTGATTGGCCACGGGGCCGTTTTCCACCTTGTACAGCGTCTCCGTCCGGGCGGCCACCGCCTGGGCCTTCAGCGCCTCCAGCTCAAAGGACGCCGGCATCTCCGCCCGCAGGACGCCCTGGACATAATCGTCCATCGTCATGGTCTCCACGGTCTCGTCATCAATCTTGACGCGGATCGTCACGGCGCTGTCCAATACCCCCGGGTCCGGCACCGTATAGTCTTCCTCGACCTTCTGTTCTTCCGGTGTGCGGTCCCGCGCCGCCAGACCTGCCAGGCCCAAGGCAAATACCGCCAAAATCAGCACCCATGCGGTCACTAAGCTACGTTTCATATCACTTTTCTCCCAACCGCGCGCTTCCCCGCCGCCCTCCGGCAAACAGGAAACCGCCCCATAGCAACATTTTTCGCCTTCTATCTCCTATCATACCATATTCAAAGGCCGCCGAAAAGATACCTTTTGCATTCCCGGCCCATCCGGTACGATTTTCCTTGCCCCCGCCCGCAGCCGCGTGCTATAATATCAGCAGAATGCACCCATCGCCCCGTCTCCGGCGGCGCGCCCATTCCCGCGCGTCCCGGCCGGAGCACAGCGCCATGTCCTGCATTGATTCCGCGGCGTGGCCTTTGTTGTCCCGCGCCCCTGTTCAGGAGAGCTTTTCATGCTGAACCGATTTGTTCTTTTCTTCTTTCCCCTTTTGGGCGCAGTCGGCTTCCTTGTGCGCACCATGCAGCTGCGCAGCAGCCTGGATGCCAGTCTGCCTGTACCAGGCAGCGGCGTCCCCACCGCTGTCACAGTCTGCGTCATACTCGCCGCAGCCGCCCTCGTTTCCCTGCGCCTGCCGAAAACCGCACCGGATCCGCCGTCCGCCTTGCGTCCCACCGCGCCAAAAGCGGCCATGGGCGCCGCCGCAGTCCTCACCGCGCTGATGGGCGTCCTGCTGCTGATGGAAGGCAGCGGCAAGGTGGACACGCTGCTGGCCGTCTCGGCGTTATTTACGGCGTTCTTTTTCCTGCTGCCCCTCCACCCGGGCTCCGGCCAGGCCATGCACATTTTCTGCCGTATGGAAGGCGCGCTGTTTTACACCGCATTTCTGATCGTCTATTTCAGCCGCCACATTTCCGACCCGGCGGTCTCCGCTTTTTATCCGCCTCTGCTTGCCCTGTGCGCCGCGGCCCTGTCTTTCTGCGAGCTTTCCGGCGCGGCCTGCGGCCGTTTTCGCCCGCGGCGGCTCATTTTATTCCTCTGCGCCGGCTGCTCGCTGAACCTGTTGGCGGCAGCGGACTTCTGCACCCTCGCCGGCGCGCCCTACGCCTGCGGCCTGCTGGCCGCAGGGGCGGTACAGTGCGGTCTGGACCAGCGGGTCCTGCGCTGGCAGCTGCGCCCGCAGGGACCGGTATATCCTGACATGTAATAAAAAACGGGAGCGGACCAGCCGTTCCCGTTTTTTATTTTGGATGGAAGATTTTGATGAAAAGAAGAATAATCACTTTGCTCATGTTTTATGGTAACGGATGATTATTACAAAACAAAGCAGGAAGTGTTACAAAAGTATTAAATTTTCAACATTCTCCCGGCGGCTGCCTGTCCTCCGCCGGGCGCGCCGCTTCTTGTTTCCGCACCCCGTCAGCCTCCTCAGACGTATATGCCCGCAGCCCCTCAAAAAACCTGCGGAGCACAGCGGCGCACTCCTCCGCCAAAACGCCGCCCACCACGGCGGGACGGTTGGGAAAGGGTTCCACAAACAGGTTCAAAACGCCGCCCACCGCGCCCATGGCCGCGTCCCGCGCGCCGTAGTATACCCGTCCGATGCGGGCGTTGAGGATCGCCCCGGCGCACATGGGGCACGGCTCCAGGGTGACATACAGCTCCGCCTCCGAAAGGCGCCAGCTGCCCACGGCGGCGTTTGCCTCGGCGATGGCCTCCATCTCCGCGTGGGCGGCGGTGCTCTGCTTTTCCTCCCGCCGGTTGCGTCCCCGGCCGATGATCTTGCCGCGGAGCACGATCACACAACCCACGGGAACCTCCCCCGCCGCGGCGGCTTCCTCCGCCAGCGCCAGGGCCTGACGCATATAGTATTCCTCCCGGTCCATGCTCCCGCCTCCCGTTTGCTTTGTTTTTGCGCCGCCGTCAGTCCCCGCCGTGGTAGTCCAGATCGTACCACCGCGGATCGATCTGCCTTTCTTCCAAACTGACCACAGCACGATATACTTCCGTCATTTCACCGGAAACCAAATCCTCCACCGTAACAAGCTGAGTCGCATATCCGCTTTCCTGATCAGGATAATGGTATTCCAGCCGGCGCACGAGCGTCAATTCCCCATCGATCCAGCGATACCATGTACTCACCCCGGACGCCGCACTGTCGCGCGCCCAACCGCGCACGGTCTGATGTTCCGCATCAAAGGAAGGAGATGATATTTCTCCAAACGCCGCGCATTCTTCAAACTGTCCCGCTTTCTCGTTCCAGAGCCAGAAGCACCAGTAATTCGGCTGGTTTCCCTCAAAAAACAGATAGCAGAAATCCTGATCGCCGTCGAAATCGGCATCCACAACTTGGTGGTGCTCCGGGTCTGCGTCTACCATAATTTCAAAAGGCAGCGTCTGGAGCGGTTTCTCCATCGCTGTTATATCCCAAACGGATACTGTCGCGTCCCGCGTGCCAAATTCATTTTTCATCTGCGGGTCGATCTCCACCGTCACCAGCAGCGTTCCGAAACTGCCGCCGGTGTCCACTAAAAATGCGTCGTGGGTATCGTCCACAATCTGCTCCGTCAGCGCCTCCTGTGCTGCGTCGCCAGTCTGTCCGGGATGCTCCGGCACAGTGCTCCCGCTGTCCCGGCAGGCGCAAAGGAGCAGGCAAAGCAAGGCCGCCAAAGCAAACACCCTCAATTTTTTCTCCACCACAAACAAATTCCCCTCCGGCACTGCGCAAAAGCAGTTGTTTCCTGTTATGATACCATATTTTTCAAAAATTTGGAAGGCCAGTATAGTGTTTGGCATATTTGTCCAAAATGTACATACCATATCAACAGAAGGAGTGGAAAAACATGGGAGAAAAACTGGTGCCTTTCAAAAAACGCCGTCCCCAGGACACAGAGCTCGACGAGCTGCTTCGTTCCCTCTCCCGCACCCAGCGCGAGATAGAGCAGGCGTACAACCGCTTCAACTTCACCAGCGACCCGGACCTGATCGAGTCGTGCGTTTACGAGATCACGTCGCTGCAGTGCCGGTACAATTATCTGCTGCGGCGCGTCAAGGAACGCCGCGGCGGCGCGGCGCTGGACGCTCTGCCGCCAAGCCGGGAGATGTGACGGGCCGGGAAGGAGGGAGCGCGCGCCGCCATGACCATCGCCGAACAATTTTTTATCGCCATCGCCCTGTTGTTTTTGCTGCTGGTGGTGTTCAAACTCTTTTCCGCGCCCCTGCGCCTGGCGCTGAAGATCGGTTTGAACACCGCCCTGGGCTTCCTCGCCCTGGCCGTCCTGGACTGGCTGGGGCCGCTGCTCGGACTGCACATCGGGGTCAATCTGATCAACGCGCTGATCGTCGGCATCCTCGGTCTGCCGGGACTCGCCCTTTTGGTGCTGCTGCAATGGGTATTCGTAATTTAGCGGTACATAAAACCGGGACCGCCGCCTGCAAAAGCAGGCGGCGGCCTCGGCGTGTCAAAAAAGTGGCAAAGCCACTTTTTTGAGGGGGATTTCGCTCCGCTCTGCGCCTCGGTTGTCTGCCTGCGGCAGACAATTCGACGCTCGCT
>CANSLL010000081.1 GCA_947647695.1 uncultured Clostridia bacterium
TAGTCTGCTGATAATTGGGATGGATTCCTTCCTTCATTGCTCATGTTCACCTCTTTCCCCTTTGATTGCCCGATTACAGGCAAGGTTCAGTGTAACACACAGGCGCATAAAAAGCAAGGAATATTTTGAAAAAAGCCAAATATTTTTGCTTTTTTCCTGCAGCTTTTCCCAAAGGCGGCCGCCAAAAGACGCTTTCACAGCGCCACCGTTTCCCCGGTCGCAAAGAAATACAGGACCTGGCGGAGGACGGGGCGGTCGAAGATCCGGGCCAGAACATCGCTGTACGCAGCCAACTGGGGGCGGTATTCCTCCGCCCGCTCCGCCGTCTGCTCCGGGCGGATGCGGTCAGTCTTAAAGTCCACCACCGTCAGCCCCTCGCCTGTTTCAAAGAAGCAGTCCACCGCTCCCTGAAGCAGGACTTCGTCTTCCGAGTTGACCTGAGGCAGATAGCGGGACGCCTTTTCCAGCACGGAAAAACGGTACTCCCGCCAGAGCTTGTCCGGCGGCGCGGCGCGCAGCGCCTGGCCCAGCGGCGTGGCAAACAGGCGGGCGATCTGTCCCACATCCACCGCCGCGGCCTGCTCCGCCGTCAAAAAGCGGCAGGCTGCAAGGCGCTCGATCTCCCCGGCGATTTCTTCTTCCGAACGGGTCTTTGCAAAATCCAGGAACTGCATCGCCTGGTGCATTGCCGTGCCCCGCTCCGCGGCGGAAAGCCGCCGCACCCCTTCCAGAAAACGGGGCGCGTGAAAAACGTCTCCCTCAGGCAGAGGCTGGGCGGTATCCTCCGCCACACGCTGGTCCACGAGGCGGCCCTTGAGCTGCGTGGCCGTCAGCTTTGACGGCGTCTCTGTCTCTGCCGCGTAAGGGTAGGCAAAGGACAGCAGCGCCGGGTCGAAGGCCGGTTCCCTCTGTCCCGCCGGCTCCGCAGAAAGACGCGGCGGCTGCGGACGGCTGTAGTCCGCGCCGTTGGCAAAGACAATCTTCCAGGGCGTGCCGTCGTTGCAGCGCGCCGGCGTATCCATAGCCGCCGCCCGGCGCAGATCGTGGGCCTCCGTCCGGCACAGCAGGGGCAGCAGGACCCATTGCGCCATGCTGTCGCAGCTGCCCGCCGTCTCCGGGTTCACCGGGCAGGAAGCGCGGGGCAGCAGCTTTTTCAGCAGAGACACAGCCCGGCGCACCCCGGTCACCAGGATCAGCTTCTCCTGGGCCCGGGTCAGGGCGACATACAGCACCCGCATTTCCTCGGAGCGCTGCTGGCGCAGCTGACAGCTGGCCACGGCATCCCTGGCAATGGTAGAATAGCGGATCCGCCGCTCCAGATCGACGCAGACCGGGCCGAGGCCCAGCTCTGGGTGTACCAGCACCGGCGCCTGGACATCGCTTTTGTTAAAGCTCTTGTTCAGCTCCCCCAGGATCACCACCGGGAACTCCAAGCCTTTGGACTTATGGATGCTCATCAACCGCACGCCCTGATGCGCTTCCCCAGCCGCGGCACGCAGTCCCTCGCCTCCCTCGCGCAGCTGGCGCAGATGGCTGACAAACTGAAACAGGCCCCGATAGCCCGCCGCTTCAAAGCTCCGTGCGTGCTCGTACAGCGCCACTAAGTTCGCCCGGCGCCCATCCCCGCCGTCCATGGCGCCAAACACGCCTAAGATATTCCAGCGGTTGTACAGGTGCCACAGCAGACGGTGGACGCTCATATCCGGCGTCAAAAAGCGCAGCGCCTCCAGACCGGCCAGGAACGCCTGGGCATCCGCGCCGCCGTCCTGAGCCAGCGCGGTGTAAAAATCTCCCGTATCGCAGCCGGCACGGATCATGGCTAGGCGGTCCGAGGAAAAGCCAAAGACCGGAGAGCGCAGCACCGCGATCAAGGGAACGTCCTGATGGGGATTGTCGATCAGCTCCAGCATGGCATAGACCACGGCCACCTCCATGGCGGCGAAAAAGTCGCCTTCCCCCTCGGCGGCACAGGCAATGCCCTGCTCGGCCAGCACCTGCTCGTAGAGCTTGCGCCGGGGTCCGGGGGAGCGCAGCAAAATGACGATGTCCTCCGGGCGCACGTCCCGCAGGCAGCCGTCCTCTCCCCGCACCTGATACGGCTCGTCTAAAAGCTGGCGGATGCGGCATGCGGTAAAGCGCGCCTCCTCTTCAATGCATTTGACTTCCTCCTTCGCGTCGTTCCCTTCGGGCTTCTGGTGGTCCAGCAGGTAAAATTCCGCCTCGCAGCCCGGTTTGTCCTCGTAATAGGACGCGCCGAAATAAAGCGCCTCCTCTTGTGTATAGGCGACCTCGCCCACGGCGGGGGACATGAGGTTGCCGCAGAGAAAGTTGGCCGCGTCGAGGACCTCCTGGCGGGAGCGGAAATTTTTGGACAGCAGGAGCTTCCGCTCCTGCCCCTCCTTCGCCTCCGTGTACATGGGGTCGCTCTGGTAGTGGCGCAGGAAAATCCCCGGGTCCGCCAGACGGAAGCGGTAGATCGACTGCTTCATATCGCCCACCATAAACAGGTTTTTTCCCTCCCGCGACACCGCCGCGAAGATCTGGTTCTGCACCTCGTTGGTGTCCTGAAACTCGTCGATCATGATCTCCCGGTACCGCGCGGACACGCTGCGGCCCACCGCCGTCGGCACGCCCGCGTCATCGACCAGGATCTTCAGGGCAAAATGCTCCTGATCGGAAAAATCAACGGCGTTGCGCCGGAGCTTTTCCCCGGCATACGCCTGGGCAAAGGACTCCGTCAGCGCCAGCAGCGCCAGCATGGCCGGGGCCATATGGCACAGGTCCTTGCACAACTCCGCCTGGGGAACGGAAAACCGTTTTGCGAGCTTCTCGCAGTCCTTTTTGCACCGGTCCCACAGGCTTTTCGCCTGTTCCTTCAACTCGCTTTCGCCCCGCACAGGCTTCAGCCGTTCAAAGACAAACGCACCCGCGCCCGCGTCATCCCACCCCTCGTCCAACAGGGAAAGGTACGTCTCCATGCTTTCGCGGGCCCGCCGAAATGCGGGCAGGTATTTTTGAGCCAGGGCCTCGTCCGCCGCCAAACGGGCGCAGAGCTTATCAAACATATTTATCCAATAGGAAAGCGTTCCTCCGGCGTCCTCCATTAGTTCTCTGCCCCAAGGCGTCTCTCCGGCACGCTCGGGCGGGGACTGCCAGATCTCCCTTTGGGCGTGGAGCCACCGCATCGGATCGGCATGACTCTGGATCTTGGTAAAGAGCTGCAGCACCAGGCGGGCAAGGCCGGTGTCGTCCCGGCCGGAGCCGATGGTGTCCGCCAGCTGGCTCGCTCCGCTGCCATCGGCCATCGTCTCGTAAAACGTCTCCAGCACCCGGTCCAGCACCTGCTGACGCAGCAGCTCCGCTTCCGGCTCGTCCAGCACCCGGAAATCCGGGGACAGGGCGTGTTTGTCCTCTTCTCCGCCCACAAGCTGGATATGCTCCCGCAGGAGATTGGCGCAGAAGGAGTCCACGGTGCGGATATCCGCCCGGTAAATCAGCAGGGCCTGTTTTTGCAGGTGCAGATCGTCCGCTTGCACTGCCAGACGCTCGGAGAGCTCCGCGGCGATTTTCATACGCAGCTCCGCCGCCGCCGCTTTGGTATAGGTGATGATCAGAAAATCCGTCACATCCGCCGGGTCGTCCGGGTCCGTGAGGTAGCGGAACAGGCGCTCCACCAGCACCTTCGTCTTTCCTGACCCCGCCGCCGCGGAGACCAGCAGGCTCCCGCCGCGGTTGACCACCGCCTGGCGCTGTTCCTCTGTCAGTTGTACGCCCACGGTTCATCCCTCCCCGTTTTCCCACTCGATTTGAAGCGTTTCCATCCTGTCCCAGAACACCGCGTCGTCCATGCTGCCGAGATAAACGCGACGGTCCCGCCCGCGGCCCTCTTCAAACTGGCAGGCTGTGGCAAAGGGGCAATAAACACAGGCATTTTTGCTTTCGCTCTGATAATTGGGGTCCGCGTCGATATTCCCCAGCCCCAGCTCCGCGGCAATATCCTCCAGCAGATGGCCGACATACCGGCTCAGCTTGCCGAACTGGGCCGCCGTCGCCACGCCGTCGGTGATGCTGCCGTCCTTTTTGACCGTCAGCGGCAGGTAACATGGCTTGTCCGTACAGCCGTGCTCCATGGCCTCCAGCACCTCGGCGTTGGCCAGGAAGAGTCCGCTGCGCTTGAGCTCTTTTTCCATGGCTGCCGCGATCTGCTCCGGCGTTGCGCTGCGGTCCATGGAAAGGATCACATCCCGTGCGGGCAAATACTCCACCCCCGCCGGAACGACCTCCTCCGCGCCTGTGGAAAAAGCCTGCAAGCCCTCCTTTTCCAACGCGAACAGATACAACAGCAGCTGGATGTTCACCCCGTGGAGAATCTCGGAAAAATCAAATTTCTTTCGCCCCGTTTTATAATCCACCACGCGAAGATACAGCTTGCCATCCTTCATCCAGCCGTCCACCCGGTCCACCTTCCCACTGACGGTCAGCGCGGTGTCTTTCGCCTGGATCGAAATGGCAGGCATGGCTTTGCCTTCGCCGAAGGAGAGCTCAAAGGCCATGGGGACAAAATCGGAGGCTGCCAGCTCCGCCGCCACATTGTCCACAATGGCCCAGGCCGTCTTTTTCAGACGCTTGAACAGATAGCGGAACCGGGCGCTCTTTTCCTCCAGGCCGCCCAGGACCTCTGCGGCAAATCGGTCGATATACCTCTCCACGATCCCGTGCAGCTCTTCCTGGGACAGCACGGAGAATCCTCCGCGTTTTTTTGCCTCCTTCGCCGTATTCTCCAGCAGGTAATGGAGAAACGTGCCGATTTCCGGCGCGTCCAGCCCCGCGGCGCGGCGTTCTTTGGCACGCAGGCCGTAGTTCATAAAGAAGGAAAAATGACAGGTATTGATCTGGTCGATGCGGGACGCTGACATGCGGATATGGTCGCCGTAGAGCGTGCGCACCACATCCCTGGAAAGACTCCCCCGCTCCATGGTACGGCCTCGCTCCATGGCCAAAAGGGCGGGACGCAGCGCCGGATCCTCCGCAAAATACATCCACATCGCGCCGCTGGGATGCCTGCCCGCTGCCTCCAGGGCCGGTACAGGGGCGTCAATCAGAGTCTCCTCCTCGGGCTGGAGCACGGTAAGCTCCGGGAACAACCGGCGGATGCGCCCCACCACAAAGGCCGGACGCAGCGCCGTCCCCCCCAGGTCCGCCGCCGCCCAGCTGACGTACAGCCTGTCCGTCGCCTGGGCCAGGGCCGCGTAAAGGTGCATCTGCTCCATATTCATCTGCTCTGCGCCAAAGGGCGCCATGCGCAGGTCCCGGCGCAGCAGCTCCGCCCGGTCGCTGTCAGTCAGGATGCCGCCGGGGCTGCCCGCCGCCGGGAGCACATGGTCGTTTGCCCCCAGCAGGAAGGCGCATTTCGTACTGTGGCGGTCGTTGCGGGTGATCTCCGTTACGCTCACCTGGTCCAGGGCCGCAGGGATGGTGCCGATATCGTATTGGGTCAGCACGATCTTCAGCAAGCGGGAAAACTCCTCTGTATCCAACGCCTCCTCGTCCAAAAGGAAGACGAACTGATCCATCACATCGCACAGCAGCTTCCAGATCTGGGCATATTCCTCCGCCAGCTTGTTTTCGCCCCGGTTGCGAAACGCCGCCGTTTTTTCCCGCAGCTGCTCCGGCAGGGCGATATCCGTCAGGAATGCGTACAGCGCCTCCACCTGTCCCCTGGCCGTTTTCTGCTGCCGCAGACGCCGGGCAAACCGCAGCAGCGGATCGCGCACCAGGGCGCGCGTCTCGTTCAACGCCTGGAGCCGGGCGGCGGCGGAATCGTCCATCTCTTCATGGTAGCCGTCGGGATGGGCCGTCCAGGGCGCGTCCCGCGTCCAGAGACTGCCGTGAATCTCCCATTTCAGAACGTAATTCTCCAGCGCGTCGCACTGGTCGTGGGTCAGGCCCGCCATTCCCGTTTTGAGATAGCGGAACAGGTCCTCATATTCCCAGCCGCCGGAAACCGTATCCAGCGCCGCCGTCACCAGGGCGATGACAGGCTTTTCCAGGATGTCCCGGCTGCGATTGAGAAAGGCGGGGATGGCGTAACGTTCAAAGACGTTCTCGATGGTCGCTTCATAGTCCGGCATATTCCGCGCCGCCACCAAAATATCCCGGTAGCGGTACTGCCCGGAGGCCACCAGGCGGCGGATCTCCGCGGCGGCATACGTCACCTCGTCATAGGCCGTCCGCCCCTGGCACAGGCGCACGGCGTGATTTTCTCCCTCAAAGGGGCGCAGTACACCGAAAAAGCCCCGTTCCAGATGACGCAGCGCCGGATCCATGGCATCCTCTGCCGCTGCGGGACTGGCAATGGTCCGGCAGGGCACGTTTTCCTCCTCCGCCATGCGGATCAGGCGGCCGCGCACCTGCTGGCTCAAATCGAAGATGCCGCCGGTGCGTTCCCGATCGCCCAGAAGGGAGACCGTCAGTCCGCCGGCGTAGCGCAGGATGCGGCGCAGGACCTCCTCCTCCCGGGTGTTAAAATACAAAAAACCATCCGCATAGACCTGTAAGTCCCGAAAATATGCCTGCCCCGCAGGACAGTCCATCACGTCCAACAGGCGGTCCATCAGATCGCGGCAGTCCCGGCCACCGGCAGTGAGCATGGCCTCGTAGGTGCTGCAAATTACGGCGATATCCTGGAGTTTGTCGCCCAGGGGCGGCGAAACGGCATCCTTTTGGGCAAGGAGGGCTTCAAAGCTCACACTGTAGGAACGCAGCTCGTCGTACAAATGGAGGAGCTGCTCCAAAAACGCCGCCTTCTGGGAGGGGCGGCGGTAGACCTTCAGCGCCGGAAGCTGCTTTTGCAGCGCGCGGTACATGGTCAGGATCTTTCCACCGCCGTCCAGCACCGTACCGCTCACGCCGCCGGTACGGGCCAGCACATCCGCTGCCAGCCAGCGAAAGCTGGCCGCCGAGGCGTGGCGGGAGGCGTGGTCCCCACAGACGGCGCACAGATCCCGCTCCACCTGGTGGGACGCGTGCTCCGGTACCAGCAGCAGCTGGCGTCCTGACAAGCCCTGCTCCGCGATCCTGTTCAGGATCGCACCGGACTTTCCCGTTCCGGCCCGGTCCATGATGATCACCAATCCCTGTTTGCTCACCGTTCCTGCCCCCTGTCTCTTTCTCCGCACATCCGTTATGGACCATGTGTGTTTGTTCATTATATCACACATCCGTTCCATGGGAAAGGGGGTTCCGCTGTTGTGCTGCACCTTTCCCTGTGCTATACTCGATTTCAATGCAAGACGCAGCCAGCGGAAAAGGAGATGCAGCGATGTTTGAACGCTTTCACAGGATCCCGGCCCTCTCTCCGGGAACAGGCGCAATTTCTGCCTACGACCGGCGGCGGGGTTACCAGTATCTATGGTTCGGCCGTATGGACGGCGCGGACAAGACGCCGCTTTTGTGGCGGGTGCTGTCCAAGCAGGGCAATCAGGGCAGCTACCGCACCAGCGATGGGGAACCGTTCCAAGGAGACCCGCTTCTGCTGCTTTCGGAATATCTGTTGGGAACTCACCCTCTCAGCGGTACGATCCAGCGGGACAGTTACGTTTATTTCTCCCGCGGCGCCCGGCCCAGCCATGCGCCGGACAACCCCGCATCCGTCTGGCACGGCAGCGACGCGCGCCAATGGTGCGGTCGCTTTGAAGACGCCTGTTTCCCGGCGGAAGAGGACGCCGCAATCCTGTCTACCTGGAAAAGCGACGGCGCGTATCACGCCAAACGGGACGCCTATGATCCCACCCTCCCGGCCTATCCGGCGGCGGCGGACATCTTAAACGGCGACCGGGTCTTCTTTCTTTCCGCCGAGGAAGCCGAAAACGAATCCTACGGTTTCTTGATGAGACGAAGCTACACCGCAGAACAGGAATGGTGGACACGCACCTATCAGAATTTTTACGCGTCCGGTCCCTACGCTCAGGTGTTGATCGTCATGACCCGCTATGGTGGCCTGCTCCCCTCCCCGGCTACCGAAAACATGAAGTTCTACGCCCGACCGGCGTTGAACCTTGACCCCGACCGGGTGCTGTTCTCCTCCATCGGGAACAGCAAAGCGCCGTCTATGCCCCAAGAGACGGCCCACCTTGCCCCCGTCCCCAAAACGAAAAACGCCAAGGGATTGATCTGGAAGCTGACCTTGCGGGATGATGGACGAAACGCTTTTTCTGTGGGAACGCCCCGGCGGGCGGGCAATACTCTGCGGATTCCTTACGAAAACGCCGTGGTTTACGACCCGGAGCGTGCGCCCAATGAACGTATTTCCGCCGCTGTTACGGATGCCGTCGGCACGGTGCTGCGGTACTACGGGAACATCGCCCTGCCCACGGCGACAAGAGGGACTGCCCGCCTTGTCCTGCCGGAACTGAATGCGGGAGACCGCCTTTTTGTGTTCTGCGAGCAGTGCAACGGCCCGCGGCGGACGGATCATTCCAGCCGTTTGATCGAAATAGCGCTGCCATGACCGCAGCCGCCCCATCGCTCACGCATCTACCCCACCACAGGCAAAAACAGGGACAGCATGACCACCGTCATGTGTCCCTGCTTCCTTTTTACTGTCCTTCGCCTGTTGACGCAAAGCTGCTCTCTTCTTTTTCCTTCGTATGTTCACCTGGGACTTTCTTCTCTCCCTTTTGCGCCTCGTACTCCTTCAGCGCGCGCACTGCCTGTCCCGAAAGCGGCAGCAGGGCGATCATATTGAAAATCGTCATCAGACCAATGCCCACGTCGCCCAGATCCCAGACAAAGGTGTACGCCGCAAGGCCGCCCACGAAGAGCATCACAAGGGCAAGGATCTTGTACAGCGTCTGAGACAGCCAGTTGTCGCCAAAGAGATACGCCACGTTGGACCGGGCGTAAAACAGGATGCCGATAAACGTGGAAAAGCTGAACAGCCACAGTACCGCCGCAATAAATATCACACCCATAGGCCCCATATGATACGCCATGGCCGTCTGGAGCAGGTCCATGCCGACCAGGCCCCGGGTCAGCTCCGCCGGCGCCAGCAGCATGATCATGGCCGAGCAGCTGCAAATGACGATGGTGTCGATAAACACGCCGAAGGCCTGGAGCAGGCCCTCCTTCGCAGGATGGCTGATGTCCGCCGCCGCCGCCGCACAGGGCGCGGAGCCGCTGCCCGCCTCGTTGGAAAACAGGCCGCGCTTGACGCCGTTCATCAGCACCGCGCCGAAGCCGCCCGCCGCCACCTGGCGCAGTCCGAAGGCCTCGGCGAAAATTTGTTCAAAAACGCCCGGCAGCTGGCCAAGATTCAACAAAATGATGACAATGGTGATCAAAAAATAGCAGCCCGCCATCACCGGTACGATCACATCCAGCACCTTGACCGTGGCATGCTTGCGCAGCACGATCACCGCCGCTACCGCCACCAAAAGGACCGTCGTATACAGCGGCAGGATATGGAACGCGTTTTCAAAGGCGGAGGAGACGGAATTGCCAATGACCTGACTGATGCCGCACCAGCAAATCAGCCCGGACAGCGCAAACAGCACCGCGATGACGGAGCGCTTCCGGGAACTGCCCGGCTTGACAAAGAGGTGATGGATATAATAAGCCGGTCCGCCGCGGTAACCGCCGTACAGCGGGTCCTTTTCCTTGTAGATCTGTGCCAGCGTCGCCTCGGCAAAGGCCGTGGATGAGCCGAGCAGCGCCGTGACCCACATCCAGAACACCGCGCCGGCGCCGCCGGCGGAAATAGCCGCCACCACGCCCACCAAATTGCCCATGCCCACGCGGGTCGCCGTGGAAATAATGAGGGCCTGGAGGCCGGAAATCGAGTGATTCTGAGAAAACTGCCGTTTTTCCACCGCCACCTTCAGCATATCCGGGAACAGGCGGAAGGGCAGGAAACGGGTGCGTAGTGTGAAATACACCCCCGCGGGGATCAGGATCAGCACCAAAAGCGAAAGGCCCACACTGCTGCCGCCCGGCAGCGGGATCGTGACCAGATCTCCCCACAGCAGCCGGTAAACTGCCCGAAACAACTCCATCGCCACAACCACAGCCCCTTTTCAAAATATGCTTCTTTTTGTTGCATTTCGTTCTTTTTCAGTATATAGTAAACATCAGCATTTGTAAAATTGATAATCGCAATCTGTTACATCGAAAATATAGATAGGATG
>CANSLL010000082.1 GCA_947647695.1 uncultured Clostridia bacterium
GACACGCCAAGTCCGACGCTTGCACATCTGCGACCGGCGTGGTATCATAGCAGATATGTTTTTTGCATCTGCTGTGGGCGGATGCCGGTAAGGAGTTTATTGTTATGTTGACACCGAAAATCGCTGCGATCCATGACCTTTCCGGTTTTGGACGCTGTTCCCTGACGGTAGCGCTGCCCATCCTGTCCGCCATGGGGAACCAGTGCTCCGTGCTGCCTACGGCCTATCTTTCCGCACAGACTGCGTTTCCCGGCTTTACCTTCCACGACTTGACCGAGGAGATGAAACGCGCCATGGATCATTGGCAGGCTCTGGGCCTGCGCTTTGACGCGGTGTATAGCGGCTTTATGGGCAGCGCCGGACAAATGGCGCTGGTTACGGAGTTCATCCACCGGTTCCGCAAGGAAAATGGTATTGCGGTAGTAGACCCGGTGATGGGCGACTATGGACAGCGGTACGCTACCTACACCGATGAAATGTGCGGCGCCATGCGCACGCTGGTCGAGGATGCAGATGTGATCACGCCAAATCTTACGGAGGCCGCTTTTCTTCTGAACTGCTCGTATGACAGCCTGCCCGCAGACCGGGCGGGATATTTGACGCTGGCAGAGCGCCTTTCCGGCGGGCGCCGCTCCGTGGTGCTCACCGGCGTTTCCGACGGGGCGGGGACGATCGGCGCCGCTGTGTATGATAAGGATTGCGGTGCGCCGGAGCTGGTGCTCACGGACCGCATCCCCGGAGATTATCACGGTACGGGGGACGTATTTGCCAGCGTACTTACAGGCGGGCTGGTGCAGGGCAGAAAACTGAGGGATGCAGCGGCGCTGGCAGTGGAATTTGTGCGGAACTGTGCGGAGCATACATGCTCCACCGGCGCGCCCATAGAGGAGGGAGTCGATTTTGAACCGCTGCTGTATCAGATTACGGCGGACCGGCACTGACGGGATGGCGGCGGCTGTGGCGTTGTTGCCTGCCATTTCTCAAGGGAAACGGCGAAAGCATGAAGAAAAGGAACAACGGCATTGTGAAAAGTTTCACAGTAAAATTTGCTAAATTGTTTGTCCTGTTTTTTCAGTACCCGGAGAACGGAAAAGGAGGAGGGAGAAGAGAAAAACCATAGAATCTTCAGAGAATGCGACCGAATCGGGAGAATTTCATACTTTTTTTGAAAAACGAGCGATGCAGACCCGAGAGAAAAAAAGAAAAAATAGGAGTGCGGGTAGTTGATAATTGCCAAAAAGGTGATATAATACAAGCATAGCTTACATGGCGCAAGGCAGTTTTGCGCGCCATGTGAATAAAAAATGGGAGGTATGAATTTCATGGCGAAAATTGTTTCTATGCAGGAGGCTGTTGCACAGATCAAAGACGGCATGACCATCATGGTCCCCGGCTTTTTGAGCGCGGGCGCAGCCAATGAGATCCTGCACGCGATCAAAGAAGCGGGCATCAAGGATCTGACCGTGATCTGCAACGACGGCGGCGATCCCAAGCGGGAGCACAGCTTGGCAGAGCTGATCCACAGCGGTCAGGTTGCGCATCTGTGGGCGACCCATATCGGTCTGAACCCAGAAGTCGGTCAGAAGATGAACGACGGTTCTATGAAGGTTACCCTGGTGCCCCAGGGCTCCATGGCGGAGAAGATCCGCGCAGGCGGCTACGGCCTGGGCGGCGTCCTGACCCCCACCGGCATCGGTACCCCTGTGGGCGACGGCGCTGAGGATGTGGGCGGCACCAAGAAGCAGATCATCAATATCGATGGCAAAGACTTCCTGCTGGAGCGTCCTCTCCATGCCGACGTCGCGCTGATTTACGGTTCTGTTGCCGATAAGTACGGCAACGTGAAGATCCACGGCGACGCCCGCAACTTCAATATCGTGATGGCTTTCGCTGCCGACACCGTCATCTGCCAGGCAGACGAGATCATCGACATGATGGATCCCGACGAAGTTCTCATTCCCGGCGCGCTGGTGAAGTACATTGTGGATGGAGGTAACAAGTAATGGATAAGGCATTGATCAAGGGCTATATTGCCAAGAGAGTTGCAAAAGAATTCAAAGACGGCGACTTTGTCAACCTGGGCATCGGCCTGCCCACCATGGTCCCGGCGTACCTTCCCGCAGACGTCCATGTGATCCTGGAAGCTGAGGTCGGCATGGCCGGCCAGGGTGGCAAGCCCGAGGTCGTGGACCCCAACGTGGTCGACGCCGGCGGTCAGCCCTCCTCCATCGCTCCCGGCGGCGCGTTCATCGATTCCGCCACTTCCTTCGGCCTGATCCGCGGCGGCCATGTGGACGCTACGGTCCTGGGCGCGTTGCAGGTCGACGAAAAGGGCAATCTGGCCAACTGGATCATCCCCGGCAAGATGGTGCCCGGCATGGGCGGCGCCATGGACCTGGTGGTCGGCGCAAAGAACGTTATCGTTGCCATGGAGCATACCCAGAAGGGCGCGCATAAGATCCTGAAGGAGTGCACGCTGCCTCTGACCGCGCAGACCTGCGTGACCAAGATCATCACCGAGATGGCAGTCATCAACGTGACGGACAAGGGCCTGGAGCTGGTGGAGATCAACCCCGAGTTCACCGTGGAGCAGGTCCAGGAAGCCACCGGCGCGCCTCTGATCGTTTCTCCCGATTTGAAGAACATCGAGGAATAAGCGCTGCTTTTCTGCGTCCGCCATGGGGACGGAGCAGGGAAGAACTATGTTTTGAAAAAGGAGTTCGGAATCGCAAGATTCCGAACTCCTTTTTTGTATCTTCAAAATCGCTGACCTGTGGGAGCGGCATAATCGGGCGGGGACGGGCATAAGGTGAGAGGAAGGTTTTGTAAAAGGCCGGAGCATCACACGGGACAGGATATCCCGTGCCGGAAGGGATGAAGGGGAGCATGGGAAAAAGGCGCATGGACGCGGGAAAACAGATCCGGGGACAGGGGCTGGCTGGGTCGCTGGGCTGGGTTGCCTTTTGGATCGCTACGGCGCTGGCAGTCTGCGCTGTTATTCGCTGGACGCTGGGCGCAGATCTGGCGCTGGAATTTTTAGGGGGTTACCTCATTGAACTGAGCCTGAGCATGGACAATTTGTTTGTCTTCCTCTCCGTGTTTACGGCCTTTTCCATCCCGGAGCATGCCCGGCACCGGGTGCTCCACTGGGGCGTACTGGGCGCGGTTGTGCTCCGGTTGATGTTTATCCTGTTGGGCGCGGCGATGGTGGAGCGGTTTGAGTGGATATTGTATCTATTCGGCGTGCTGCTGGTGATCAACGGGGTAAAGATGCTGCGGGGCGGCGAAGAGGAACAGGATGCATCCCGGGGACCGCTGATGGGCTTGATTCGCCTTGTGCTCCCAATGACAGATTCCTATGCGGGAGAAAAGTTTTTCGTGCGTTTGCCCCAGCCCGGACGCCGGAGGAAGGCCGTTCTGAAAGCGACGCCGCTGTTTGGCGTGCTGGTGTTGATTGAATGTTCCGATATTATTTTTGCCATTGATTCTGTACCGGCAGTCTTTTCTGTCTCTACCCATCCGCTGATCGTGTATTCCTCCAACATCCTGGCCATCCTGGGGCTGCGGCAGCTGTATTTTGTACTGGAATATATGTCAGACCGGTTCCGCTATGTGCGCTGCGGCGTGGCGTTGATCCTGCTGTTTACCGGCGGGAAGCTGCTGGGTGCAGCTATTGGCGTGACGGTGGGGACGGCAGCGTCTATTGCGGTCATTTTTTCGATCCTGACGGGGAGCATCCTTCTGTCCGTGCTGGCGACGGGGAGGAGCCGGTTCGGAGCGTGATGTTTACCACAGCCCCAAAAGATGCTGCATGACAAGGCTGACAGCAGTGATGCTGATCCAACAGGCGCAGCCCATGACCAGAGGTTTCCCGCCGGTACGGATTAGCTTGACGATGTTGGTGTTCAGTCCGATGGCCGCCATGGCCAGGACAATGAAAAATTTGCTCAGTTCCTTGACCGGGGCAAATACCGCGGCGTCGGCGCCCAGGCTGAGGGCGATGGTGGTGATAAGGGAAGCGCCGATAAAGTAGAGGATGAAGAAGGGAAAGATCTGCTTGAGGGAGAAGGAAGATGCAGCGCTCTTTTCCTTCCGGGCACGCAGCAGTGCCAGGACCAAGGTGATGGGGATGATGGCTAAAGTACGGGTCAGTTTGACAGTGACGGCTTTATCCAATGTGGCGGAGCCGAGACCGTGCATGGCGTCCCAGGTGGCGGCAGCGGCGGTAACAGAGGAGGTATCGTTGACGGCGGTACCGGCAAAAATACCGAAGGCCTCGCCGGAGGTCTGGGAAAAGCCCAGCAGCACGCCGAAGTTGGGAAAGAGAATCGCTGCCAGTACATTGAAGAAAAAGATAATGGAAATTGCCTGGGCCACCTCCTCGTCACCGGCGTCGATGACCGGGGCGGTGGCGGCAATAGCGGAGCCGCCGCAGATGGACGAGCCGACGCCCACTAAGACGGAAACGCGGCTGGGGATGCGCATGGCCCGGTGGAGCGCATAGGCGGTTACCAGCGATACGGCGATGGTGGCCGCGATGATGGGCAGGGACTGCCTGCCGGTCTCCAGAATGACCCGCAGATTCAGGCCGAAGCCCAAAAGAATCACGGCGTATTGCAGGATCTTTTTCGAGGTGAATTTGATACCCTTTTCATAAGGGGCTTTGTCCCTGAGCAGCAGTGCCAGGATCATACCCAGCAAAATGGCGATGACCGGGCCGCCCACCACGGGGAATTGCTGCCCCAGCAGCCATGCCGGTACGGCGATGGCGAGGCACAGGGAAAGTCCTTTCCAGTTTTCATGGATCCATGTCATAAACGATCGAAACGCTCCTTCTTTTTTCGGGAAATTTTGCAAGTCCCGTTTAGTTTACCACAAACAGTGAAAAAAGAAAATGACAGATTGCTCCAGAGCAGGGCGTTTCGATGTTTTTTTATCGACCGGCAGGAAGCAGAAGAGCGGCAAAGCCGCTCTTCTGCTTCCTATCTGCCTGCTTCCGGCACGGCGTCTTGGCAGGCAGTGCAGTGCCGCTGTTTATCCGATGTGCCGGCGTGATATTTGCGGTATTCCAGAGGCAGCATGTGATATGTTTTTCGGAAGGCCGTGGAAAAACGGCTTGGGCTGCCGTACCCCACTGCGCAGGCGACGGCGGCGACGCTGTCCCCCGTGTGGGACAGAAGAAAGGCGGCCCGTTCCATGCGGTGTTCTTTGATATGGGCGGCCAGGGAATTTCCGTAAACTGCTTTGAATACGGCCTTGAGCGTGGTGGGATTCATCAGAAAACGCCGGGATAGATCGTCGATGGTGATACGCTGGTCTATTTGATCGAGCAGGTAGCTGTGAACGGCACGGACCGTCTCGGTCTGCTCCGCCGGGTACGGGGCGGCTGCATCCGCTTGCCGGGGCTCCGCAGCGCACAGATACAACAGCAGTTCCATGGCCTTCACCGTCAGGTACGCCCGGAGCAGAGATTCAGGACATTGAAACAACGGGGCAAACAGGGCTGTTGCTCTGCCGTCCTCCGGGAGCAGGGTGAATCCGCCCTCAGGACAGAATTTATCCAGCAGCATGGCCCCTGTTACATCTGCGCTTTGCAGAAGGGCGGGCGGCGAAAAAGCGTTCAGGTCGATGTGGACAGACAGGCTTTCGCAGCAATCCAGGGGCAGCGTCATGACAGACCCGGCGCACAAAGCGTGGGTATGGATCAAAACGTCGCCGGGTCCGAGATAGACGGCCTGACCGCTGCGCATCTCCCAGCCGATGCGCCCGCTGCGGCAGTAGTTGATCTCTAACAGGTCCGCTGCGGCGTCATGGCGGCAGGGGATCTGACCGGCAAGATAATATTGAAAGGACACCGAAATGCCGTCCAGCACAGGCCAGGAGATGATTTTCCCCCGGCCATCCTCAAGAGGTTCTGTGTTGCTGCAAAGGGTTGCGGGATCCTGCATGGAATGGCGCTGTATGAGCAGCTGCCCCTCCGGCACGCCGGACAGTTCTGCACGCAGCCGGTGCAGGGCGGCGGTCTCTTCCGTCATACTGCCGCCCCCTTACACCGGACAGGAAAGCTCCAGGACTTGCTCAATGGCTCCGTGGAGCAGGCGGCTCTGGAGTGTGCCGGCCGCCTTGTAGTAGACCTCTTTTCCCTCCCGGCGGCTGACGATCAGCCCGCCGGCCTTCAGCTGCCGCAGGTGATGGGATACGGCGGGACTGGTCATATCCACCAGGATCGAGAGGTCGGTGACGCATTCCTCGCAATGGCACAGCAACCAGAAAATACGCAGGCGGCTGGGGTCTCCCATCAGAGCGAACAGAGCGGCGGCGGCACGGAACCGCTCCTGTTCCGCCAGCTGCGCCTTGAGCTGGGCGGTTTCCTGGGGAGAATGGGACGATACAGACGGCGTCATAGGCTTGCTCCTTTCTAAAGGGTCTCCTTTTTGGAAATCCTTTTCGCCCTTTTGGCAAAGACGTTTCTCTGCCTCTTGACGAAGCGGTCTGGACTTAGTATACTGCGGATATAACAATTAAGCAAGTGTTTAATTATTGTAAGGAACCGAACCGGTTAAGAAAGGAGTATTCCCATGAAAAAGACTTATAAAATCGAAGTAGATTGCGCCAACTGTGCCAATTTGATGGAAGAGGCTGCCCGTAAGACGGACGGCGTGGCGTCGGCGGTGGTGAGTTTTATGACCCAAAAGATGACCGTGGAGTTTGCGCAGGGGCAGGAGCCGGGAAACGTGATGAAGGCGGTGCGGAAGGCCTGCAAGAGGGTGGAGCCGGACTGCGAGATCTTTCTGTAAGGCGCAGCTGCGTTCCGGTTCCCCGGGTTGGGACGTGATTTTCGGAGACGGTCCCATGGGGGGGAGCGCGGACGGATGGAAAGGGAGGCGGAAAAAATGAATCGAAAACAAAGAATCATGCTGCTGCGCATCCTTGCCGCCGCGGCGCTGCTGGTGGGACTCAATGTCGTGCCGGTTGCGGGATGGCCCCGCGCTGCGCTGTTTTTGCTGACGTATCTGATCATTGGATATGACATTTTGCGAAAAGCGCTGCGCGGCGTCTTTCACGGGCGCATGTTCGACGAGAATTTCCTCATGGCTGTTGCCACGGTGGGCGCCATTGCCCTGGCGGTTTACGAGGGCAGCGGAGATTACAACGAAGCCATCGCCGTCATGCTGTTTTACCAGGTGGGCGAGCTGTTCCAGAGCATTGCCGTGGGACGCAGCCGCAAAAATATCAGCGCGCTGATGGACATCCGCCCGGATTACGCCAACATCGAACGGGACGGACAGCTTGTGAAGGTGGACCCGGACGAAGTGGCGGTGGGCAGCGTTATTGTGGTACAGCCGGGAGAAAAGGTGCCCATCGACGGCGTGATTGTGGAAGGGACGGCCACACTGAACACCAGCGCGCTCACCGGCGAAAGCCTGCCCCGGGAGGCGGGGCCGGGGGACGAGATTATCAGCGGCTGCATCGATCTGACGGGCGTGCTGAAGATCAGGACCGAAAAGGAGTTCGGAGAATCCACGGTGTCTAAGATATTGGAGCTGGTGGAGGAGTCGTCCTCCCGCAAGGCGAAGTCGGAGGATTTCATTGCAAAATTTGCCCGCGTCTATACGCCCGCGGTGTGTCTTGCGGCGCTGGCGCTGGCGGTGCTGCCGCCGGTGGGGAGCCTGCTGCTGGGCGCGGCGCCCGCCTGGCCGGTCTGGCTCTACCGGGCGCTGCTCTTCCTGGTCATATCCTGTCCCTGTGCCCTGGTGGTCAGCATCCCCCTCACCTTTTTTGCGGGGATCGGCGGCGCAAGCCGGGCCGGTGTGCTCATCAAAGGCGCGAATTATATGGAGACGCTGTCCCGAGCACGGGTGGTGGTATTTGACAAGACCGGCACCTTGACGGAGGGCGTATTCGAGGTGACGGATATCATCTCAAGGGTCATGGAGAAGGAGGAACTGCTCCAATATGCCGCTCTGGCGGAGTGCGCGTCGTCCCATCCGATCAGCAAGAGCTTGCAGCGGGCCTGGGGCGGCGAAATCGACTGGGGCCGGGTGACGGACATCGAAGAACTCAGCGGCTGCGGGCTGCGGGCCAAGGTGGACGGCGTGGAGGTCGCGGCGGGCAACGGCAAGCTGATGGACCGCTTGCACATCGCCGGTGAGGTTTGTGATGACGCCGGTACGGTCGTCCACGTTGCTGTTGCGGGAGCTTACGCGGGCCGCATCGTGATTTCCGACCGGGAGAAGGCCCACGCAAAGGAAGCCGTCGCCGCGCTGAAGACTGCGGGGGTACGGAAGACCGTCATGCTCACCGGCGATACCCGGACCGCAGCGGAGCGAGTGGCATCGTCGGTAGGGGTCGACGAGGTCCACAGCGGGCTGCTGCCGGCGGATAAGGTCGCCCAGGTGGAGCGGCTGCTGGAAGAAAAGGGGCCGAAGGAAAAGCTGGCCTTTGTGGGCGACGGCATCAACGATGCGCCGGTCCTGCGCCGGGCGGACATCGGCGTTGCCATGGGCGCTATGGGCTCAGATGCTGCCATCGAAGCGGCGGATGTGGTGCTGATGGACGACGATCCGTTGAAAATCGCCAAGGGCATCCGCATCTCCCGCAAATGTATCGCGATCGTGTACCAGAATATCGTGTTTGCCCTGACGGTGAAATTCGCTTGTCTTGGCCTGGGCGCTGTAGGCGTGGCAAATATGTGGTTTGCCATCTTTGCGGACGTGGGCGTGATGGTCCTGGCCGTGCTGAACGCGATTCGCGCGCTGCGGGTGCGCGATGTGTGACGGTATGGGCAAAGGGATTCCAAAACAACAAGACGGAGGACACATCCTGAGATGCGTCCTCCGTCTTGTTGTGCGGGAAAGGCTGTTATTTAATGACCAAAATAGTAGAGGTTTCATTGATGTGGCCTAAATAAGCCTCGCCGCTGGTGGAAAAACCAATACTGGGATATCTGCCGAACAAAGCGCAGTAAGGCTCCACCTGCTTTTCATTCAGGATTTCCAGTGTGCGGTACAGGCAGTTGAAGTTGATAACGCCGGCAGGCTGATAGGTGATGACGCCGTCCAAGGCTTTCTTGGTATCATCAACAATATTGCCGATTTTCAGAACGTTGATCTCGGTGCCCTCCGGGATACCGCAGTGAAGGGTAATACCGTCGTTCTGAATCTCATTAAAGGTGCGCACAAAAATTTCATCGCCCGCTACAACGCCCAGTGGGTTGGAAACGAAGTAATTCTGAATCTGGTCTACGGGAACGCCCAGGACCTCGGCGTATACCTCGCCGCAGGGGCGGTTGTCAAACTCGTACAGCACGCGGTTGCGCAGGTCAGACTTGGTTACCGTCAGCTTGCGCTCCGACAGAATGTGGGCGCTCTGGGTTTTGATGACATCGTAACCGTTTACGGTTTTCAGCATCGCCAGCACAGCCGCACCGGTATAACGCTGGCCGTTGGCATAAACATAGGAATCGCCGCTGTCGCCCACAGAGGAGGAACCGCCGACGAACAAAACGTCGGTTGCCGTACCCAGACGGTCCATAAAGATTTCCTCCGCCTTTGCGCTGGTCTCGAACATGACAAGGCCAACGAATTTTTCATAGTGGGAGAGAATCTCTTCCTCTCCGCCGAAATAGGTGTGCATGCCGCCGAGGGTCTCCCGCAGATTCGGCTCAGCGGCAATGTTTTCCACGACGCGCACGCAGATATCTGCGATGCTGCCGCTGTCCATAGCCATGATGCTGACAGAACGGCTCGTGTAATCGGAGCCGCAATATTCGCTGTGGGATGTGGAGCCGATAATCTCGCTGTCGGGAAACGCCTCTTTCAAAGCGGCGCAGGGAGCGTCGTACTCGCTGGAAGCGAAGAACAACAGCAGCTTCGGCTGGAAGCCGGTCAACGCCTCTTTTGCCTGACGCACGATATCCTGACTGTCTGTTCCCTTAATAGAAAGTGTTTTAATTGCCATAATTTCTCCCGCCTTTCCTTCAAATTTGATTGGAATTAAAGGGCAATGCCAAATTCTGCTGC
>CANSLL010000083.1 GCA_947647695.1 uncultured Clostridia bacterium
GATGGGCTTTACAGCATCACGCCCAAAGGAACCCGCAACAGTGAGATTTGCGAAAGCAGCCTCCCCTACTCGATCCGCTGCCAGGCCGATCAGAGCATCTCCGTATACAATCAGAAGCTCAAGCGCAAAAGCCAGGTGCGCTCCTCCGTCCGTCCGCGGCCAAACGGGACGTATACTGTGACCCTTTCCCTCAACGACGATGTTGATAATGTCATGACCCTTGATCTGATGGTCGCCCAGGAGGAGATCGCGAACCAGCTGGCAGAGTACTTTTCAGCCCACGCCGAAGGCGTCTACAATGATATCCTTGACGCTCTGCTGAAAACGAGAGAGCAGGATCACGAAACGAATTCATAAGCTGCCTGGTCCGGCTGGCCGGGAGAGCGCTTCAGACCCAAAGGCGGACGCCGCAGTTGCGGCGCAGCCCATCCAAACAACAAAAAACGCACCGCAGCGTTCCTGTTTCGCTGCGGTGCGTTTTTTCTTTTACTGGATCACCACATATTCCTCGCCCAAAGTCTCCTTCAGCTCCTCTACCAAAGCCTTGTGCAGCAGACAGCGGGCGGCAAACTTCTTCCCGCTGTCCGCCATGACCATAATCAAGGGCGTCGTGCCCGGGAACATGGTCAGCACCAGCTGAATATGGCGAAATGCCGGGTCTTCCAGGCCTGGGCACTTGATAACCAGCCGGTTCCCTTCCAGCAGCTTCGGTCCAACCGCTTTTGCAGGCGCAGCCGGAAGACCGGGTCCGTCCATGGCCGACACCTCATCGCACACGATCTGGGGCGTCTTTTCATCCCGCAGGGACAGCTTGCCCCGTGCCAACAGGATCTTTCCCTCCGCAAGGTAGCTGCCTGAGGCAGAAAGCACTTTGGAAAAGCACAGCATCTCCATTGCCCCGGTGCTGTCCTCCAACGTGACATAAGCCATCAGGGAATTGTTTTTCGTAGTTTTCGTTTTGCTGGAGGTCACCACGCCTGCGATAGAGACCGGCTGCCCGTCCACATAGGTCACAGGGCCGTTTTCATCGGCGCAATCCTCCAGGATTGCAGCGACCGGAATCGCACCTGCCGCCTTGGCGGCGTCCCGGAAAGCGTCCATGGGATGACCGGAAAGATACAGGCCCGTCGTCTCTTTCTCCTGGCGCATCCGCTCCTCCGGGGTGAACTCCGGGATATCCGGCAGCGGAATCTGGGATGCACCGCCACCCCCCTGATTGAGGGAGCTGCCAAAGAAGTCCAGCTGGCCCTCCACATTCTGACGGTGATCGTCCGCTACGCCGGCCATCACCTGCTCATAGATCCGGTGCAGCTGAGACCGGCGCGCGCCAGTGGAATCAAACGCGCCGGAGAGGATCAGATTTTCCAAAGCGCGCTTATTCATCTCGCTGCCGTACATCCGCTCGCAGAAGTCCTGCATGGAGGTAAAGCGGCCGCCCGCCGCCCGCTCGCGCATCACGCTCTGGATCAGTCCGCGGCCGATGTTCTTGATGGCCACCAGGCCGAAGCGGATTCCCCCTTTCTCCACCGTAAAGCTGTCGCTGGAAAAATTGATATCCGGCGGCAGGAGCCGGATGCCGCAGTCCTTACATTCGGCGATATATTCCGCCACCTTGTTGGAGTTGTCCAGCACGGACGTCAGCAGCGCGGCCATATATTCCTTGGTGTAGTGGCACTTGAAATAGGCCGTCTGATTGGCTACCACCGCATAGGAGACGGCGTGGGCCTTATTGAACGCATAGTTAGCAAAATCGTAAATATCCTTGTAGATCGCCTCTGCAATGGACTCGGGAATCCCGTTTTTCACGCAGCCCGCAATGCCGCGGGCCTCGTCGCCGCGGATAAAAGCCTTTTTTTCCTTTTCGATCTCCTTCGCTTTTTTCTTGGAGATGGCACGGCGCACCATGTCTGCCTGACCCAGGGAGTACCCGCCCAGCTTGCGGAAAATCTCAATGACCTGCTCCTGATACACGATGCAGCCGTAAGTCACCCGCAGGATCGGCTCCAGGGCGGGATGGAGATAGGCGACCTTTTCAGGGTGGTGCTTGCACTCGATGAACCGGGGAATGGATTCCATCGGTCCCGGGCGGTACAGAGCGATGACTGCGGTGATGTCCTCGATATTCTGGGGCTTGAGGCCCACGCAGACGCCGGTCATGCCGCTGCTTTCAATCTGGAACACGCCGGAGGTCCTGCCCGCGCCGATCATCTCATAGGTCTCGGGGTCATCCTCGGGGATCTGATGGAGGTCAAACTCCGGTTGGTTCTTTTTCAGCATTTTTACCGCGTCTTCCAGCACGGTCAGGTTGCGCAGGGCCAAAAAGTCCATTTTCAGCAGGCCCAGCTCTTCCAGTGTCGTCATGGTGTACTGACAAACGACCGCTTCGTCGTTCTTCGCCAGGGGGACATATTCATAGACCGGCCGTTTCGTGATGACGACGCCGGCCGCATGGGTCGAAGCGTGGCGCGGCATCCCCTCCAGGGCGCGGGCCGTATCGATGAGTTTTTTGTAGCGCTCGTCGGTCTCATAAAACTCCCGCAGAGGCTTGGAAAGGCGCAGCGCTTCCTCCAGGGTAATGTGCAGCGTGGTGGGCACCTGTTTGGCAACGGCGTCCACCTCCGCGTAGGTCAGGCCCATCACGCGTCCCACGTCCCGGATGGCGCCCCGGGCCGCCATGGTACCGAAGGTGACGATCTGGGCGACGTGGTCGTCTCCGTAAAGATTGCGCACATAGTCCACGACCTCACCGCGGCGGGTGTCGCCAAAATCGATGTCGATATCCGGCATACTGACGCGCTCCGGGTTAAGGAAGCGCTCAAAATAGAGGCTGTATTTCATCGGGTCGATTTCAGTGATATTCAGGCAATAAGACACCATACTGCCCGCGGCGCTGCCGCGGCCCGGTCCCACAGGGATGCCGGAACGCTTTGCGTAATTGACAAAGTCAGAGACGATGAGGAAATAATCTGTAAACCCCATCTTCTCGATCATGTCCAACTCATAGTTCATCTGTGCCCGGCATTCTGGGCGATCCTGATACCGTTCGGCAAAGCCCTCGTCACAGAGCTTGCGCAGATACGTCTTCGCGTCGTACCCATCCGGCAGCTTGAACTCCGGCAAATGATACGTCCCGAAGGAGAATTCCACATTGCAGCGTGCGGCGATCTTTCCCGTGTTTTCCATGGCCTCTGGATGGTCGGGAAACAGCGCCGCCATCTCCTCGGTGGAGCGGAGATAAAACGCCTGGGGCTCGTATTTCATGCGGTTTGGGTCGCTCAGCTGCTTGCCTGTCTGGATGCACAGCAATACGTCATGGCTGTAGGCGTCCTCCCTGCGCAGATAATGGGCGTCGTTGGTCACAACCAGGGGGATGCCCGTTTCTTCGTGCAGCCGCAGCAGGCCCGCATTGACCACAGCCTGATCCTGGATGCCATGGTCCTGAAGCTCTAAGAAGAAATTGTCTGCTCCGAAGATTTCCCGCAGCTCCAGGGCGTACGATTTTGCACCGCCGTAATCCCCGTTTCGGATACAGCGGGGGATCTCCCCCGCAAGACAGGCAGACAACGCGATCAGTCCCTTGGAATGCGCCCGCAGCAGGTCCAGATCAACGCGAGGCTTAATATAAAAGCCTTCGGTAAAAGCGGCGCTGACCAGGTAGGACAGGTTCCGGTATCCCTCCTCGTTTTCGCACAGCAGCACAAGGTGCCGGGACTCGGCGTCAAACTCGTGCATCTTATCGAACCGGGTACGGCCTCTGGGCGTGACATATACCTCGCAGCCGATGATGGGCTTGACCCCCTCCGCTTTGCAGGCGCGGTAAAAGTCGATCACACCGTACATCACGCCGTGATCGGTGATGGCGACGGCCTCCTGGCCCAAGTCCTTCACGCATTTCGCGATCTCCCGAATGCGGCACGCGCCGTCGAGCAGGCTGAATTCCGTATGTACATGTAAATGAGCAAAGGCCATGATTTCCTCTCTTTCTTACGTCCGCCGCCGGGGAGCATATGGAAAAAGCCCGGCTTTCCCTGGGGGAGACGGAGCATGCAAACAGGCGTGCTCCGCCTGATTCTTTACGATTTCGCCAACGCCGCGATTTTCCGCAGCCGGTGGTTCAAACAAGATTTCGTGACCGGCGGGTCGAAGCAGTCCGCCAATTGACTCAGCGTCATTTCGGGATAACGGATGCGCAGCCGCGCCGTCTCTTGCAGCTTCTGGGGCAGCTGCTGCAACAAGCCGCTCTGTTCCAGCTGGCGGATCGCCGCCAGTTGATCCTGGGCCGCGTCCACCGCCTTGTCCACATTGGCCGTATCGCAATTGACGCGGCGGTTCATTTCGTTGCGCAGGTTTTTTTCCACCTTGGCCGACATGATCTCCACCGCTGCCACCGGCGCGCCCAGACGCGTCAGCAGGTCCGCAATGTGCTCGCTCTGCTTGAAATAAGTAACATAATTTCCTCCGCGGACGGTTTCCTTGGGAGAAAAGCCCATGTCCATCATCAGCGCTTCCAATTCCCGGCTGACCTTGTAATGGGACGTGACGAATTCCAGATGGTAACGCTTTTTCGGGTCCGTCACACTGCCGCCGGCCAGGAATACACCCCGCAAAAAGGCGGTGCGGCAGCATTCCTCCTCCAACAAGCCGAAGTTGATATGAAGCGACAGATTGTGCTCTAAGGAAAAGCCGAAGATATTGATGACGGTCTTCAGCTTGTCCTGTTCCGTGATCTCAAAGATCAGCTTTCCCGTACCCGACAAGTCCTCCGGCGCACGGTCGAAGGAAAAGCCGAAGGCTTTGTGGAAGAGCTTGGGAAGCCGCGCTGCAAACGCGCGGTTTTCCGTGACGATCCGCACGCCGCTTTGCTGAAACGTATTGCAAAAGAGCAAAATGCCGTGGGCTTCCGCCCTGGCGCAGCACAGCTTATGCAGGCCTGCCCTGCACAGCTCTGATTTTGCGTCCCCGGAAAAAGACATTTTCCCACGCCTCCCCTTTCAAAAAATGCGCCCAAATAAAACTTGTCCGGCAGGCGCCTCAATCCGCGATCCGCATGGCGCCGAGATCGGAGTAAATGGAAAAGATCTCCTGGGCCAACGCGGCCGGATCGTGCTGTACCTTTTCGCCGCAGACCAGGGAGACCGGCTTTTCAATGGTCTCCACACCCAGTTTCTCGCACGCGCCGCAGTCGCATACGATCGGCGCGGCGCCCTCGGCGGCGTAGCGCTCGCAAATCTCCTTGGGAATGGGCGCGGAATTGATCAGGCACAGGCTGAACAGCCGGTCCCTGGAATGGTGAAAGATCGCGCGGATATGGTCGGCGGCGGAGTAGCCCTCGGTCTCCCCCTCCTGGGTCATCACATTGCAGACATACAGCTTCAGCGCGTCCGACTCGGAGATCGCCTCAGCGACGCCACCCACCAGGAGATTCGGGATGATGCTGGTGTACAGGCTGCCCGGCCCCAGCAAGATCATGTCTGCCCGGCGGATTGCCTCCAGCGTTTCCTCCAACGCCTTGGGGTGGGACGGAAGCAGGCGTACCCGGCGGATGCGGCAGTCCTGCTCTTTTTTACACTGAAAAATTTTGGACTCCCCCACCACACGGGTGTAATTTTCAAATTCCGCCTCCAGATTTACGTCCTCCGTCGTCACCGGCAGAACGCGGCCCGTGATCGCCAAAACCTCGCTCATACGGCGTACGGCAACGTCAAAGGAGGGGGATATTTCATTCAGCGCCGCCAAAAAGAGGTTGCCAAAGCTCTGACCCTTCAAAATACCTTCCGAAAAGCGGTAGCCCAAAAGCTCGCTCATGACCGGCTCCGTATTTGCCAGGGCCAAAAGGCAGTTGCGGATATCGCCTGGAGGCGGCATCCCCAGATCCTGACGCAGCACGCCGGACCCGCCGCCGTCGTCCGCCACGGTGACGATGGCCGTGATCTTCTCCGTATAGTTTTTCAAGCCTCGTAGCATGGTGGAAAGCCCCGTTCCGCCGCCGATGGCGACGATCTCCGGTCCCATGCCGCGCTGCATCCTGAGGCGTTCATTCATTCCCTCTGCCCCTCCTTTCCGGCGGCGTTTTTTACGCCCGCGTCATATCCCGGTGGCTCTCCGCCGCCTGGTAGCCCTTGCGGCGGACGAACTCTGCCAACGCCCGGGTGACCGCTACGCTGCGGTGCTGCCCGCCGGTACAGCCCACGGCGATGACCAGAACGCTCTTGCCCTCTTCGCTGTACAGCGGCAGCAAAAACGCGATCAGGCGCTCTAAGTATTTCATGAAATCCTGGGTCTGCTGGAATCGGAAGACGAAATCGTAGACCTCCTTGTCCAGGCCGCACTTGCTCCGCAGCTCGTCGATATAAAAGGGATTGGGCAGAAACCGCACATCCAACACCAGATCCGCCTCAATGGGAATCCCGTATTTATAACCAAAGGAGATCACATTCACCGTCATCTGGGCTGCCGGAGCCTCGCTGGCAAACAGCTGGCGCAGCTGGTCCCGCAGCTTCGCCGCGGACAGCGCCGTAGTATCGATGATATAAGTCGCCCGCTTGCGTACGCTTTTTAATAACTGGCGCTCGTCCCGCACCGCGTCCTCCAGGGAAGTGCATGGCGTACCCAGCGGGTGCATCCGCCGGGTCTCCTTGTAGCGGTGGATGATGGTCTCGGGGCTTGCCTCCATATATACGATCTCATAAGGGCAACCCATCTCCTCCAATTTGTCCAGAGACTGGAACAGCTTGTCAAAGGTTTCGCCGCCCCGCACGTCCGTAACAAGAGCCACTTTATCGTATTTCCCCTTGTTTGCCATGCAGATCTCCGCAAAATTTGGAATCAGCATCACCGGCATATTGTCCACACAATAAAACCCGAAATCCTCTAAGATCGACGCCGCTTTACTTTTGCCGGCGCCTGACATCCCGGATACAATCAAAAATTTCATCTTTCTTCCCCAACTCTCTTGATTCTCTTTCCCGTTTCCTGTTCCCCGCAATTATGAGACGATCTTGACCTCCGGCGAAAGTTTTACGCCAAATTTCTCGAAAACCGTCTCCTGCACGATCTCCATCAGCGCCAGTACATCGCCGCAGGTCGCGCCGCCCTTGTTGATGATAAACCCCGCGTGTTTTTCCGAGACTGCCGCGCCGCCGACCGTCCTGCCTTTCAAGCCGCACTGGTCGATCATCGTACCGGCGAAATACCCCTCGGGACGCTTAAAGGTGCTCCCGGCACTGGGGTATTCCAGGGGCTGGCTTGCCTTGCGCCGGGCCATCAGTTCCTCCATCTCTCTGCGGATCGCCACCGGATCGCCTATCGTCAGCCGCAGCAGCGCAGAGAGCACAACGTCCGTCCCGCTGCTGAAGACACTGTGGCGGTAGCCAAATTCCAGCGCGCCGCCCGACAGGGTGTACACGCCGTCCGGTCCCAGGGCGGTGACTTTCTCCACCACTTGGCACATCTCGCCGCCGTAGGCTCCAGCATTCATGGTCACAGCGCCGCCGAGACTGCCGGGGATCCCGTGGGCAAAAGCCAGACCGCCCAGGCCTGCCTGCTGCGCCGCCGTAGCGACACGGGAAAGCTGCGCTCCTGCCTGGGCAAAGACACGCCCGCCATCTTCAACGCGCACAGCATCCATCGCCGTCATATTCATGACCACATAATCCAGTCCCTCGTCTGCTGCCAGCAGATTGGTACCCCGTCCGATCACAAGGCAGGAAACGCCCGCTTCCCGGCACGCTTCCGCCACAGCGCCCGCTTCCTCCTCGTTTGCGGGAAAGGCCATCCGCTTTGCCGGACCGCCGATATGAAAAGACGTATGCTCCGCCATGGGCGCATCCTGCTCCACATGCATCAGAGGCACGCGCGCCTGGATCAAACGGTCAAAGGTATCAAACCATGCCATAACCATGCTCCATTCTTATGAGTTTACCGCACCGAGCAGCGCGGCGCCGATAATACCGGCATCGTTGCCCAACTGCGCTTTGACAATCCGGGTCTTTACCGGGCAATATTGACCGAAGCGCTCCCGCTCCACGATCGCGCGCAGGGGGTACAGCAGCGCGGCATCCGATTCGTTGCTGACGCCGCCGCCGATGCACAGCATCTCCGGCTGAAAAATGTTGATCAGATTGACGATCCCCTGTCCGAGATAGGAAAGGTACTTGTCGCAGACGGCCTGGGCCGCTGCGTCTCCCCCGCGGGCGGCTTCAAAGGCGCTGCGGCCGCCGATCTTCTCCAGCACACCGCCGCACTGCGCCCAAAGAGCGCTCTCGGGATGCTCCGCCATGGCTTCCCGCGTCAAGCGGGCCAGCGCCGTCGCCGAAGAATATTGTTCCCAACAGCCGCGGCGGCCACAGGGGCATGCTTCGCCCTCAGGCTCGATCACCATATGTCCCACCTCGCCCGCGGCGCCGTTGACGCCGTGGAGCACTTTCCCGTTCAGGATGACGCCGCCCCCGATGCCCGTACCCAGGGTAATGACGATCAAGCTCTCGCAACCCTTGCCCGCACCGGCGCAATACTCCCCCAGCGCCGCGCAGTTGGCGTCGTTTTCCAAATAGACCGGGACGTCCAGCTCCCGACGGAACAGCTCCGCCACCGGCAAACCGGAAAGGGGGATATTACAAGTATATAAAACTTTGCCCGCCTTGGTGTCAACGCCGCCGGGGACGCCCATGCCTACCGCGCAAATATCTGCCCAGGTCACCCCCGCCTTTTCCGCGGCCTCTTTGGAAAGTATGGCCAATGTTTTCACAAATTCTTCCGCGCCGACCCAGTGCACCGGCGTTTTTGCCGTGGCCAGCAGCGCGCCGTCCTCATCCACCAATCCGGCCTTCAGATTTGTTCCGCCAATGTCGACGCCAATATATTTTTTCCCCATCATGTCCTCCTTCTTTTATCTGCTTATCTGCCGCTTTCCTGGTCGATGTGGCGGTTGATCTGATTGGTCAGCTCCAGCGCCGCATTGTATCCCATTTTCTTGTGGCGGTTGTTCATGGCGGCTACCTCAATGATCACTGCCAGGTTCCGCCCCGGCTGGACAGGGATCGTCAACGTCGGCAGCTGAACGCCGAGGATGGAAACGGACTGTTCATCCAACCCCAGACGGTCGTAAGCATAGCCTTCTTTCCACTGCTCCAGATTGATGACCAAGTCGATCTGGGACTCCACCTTGATTGCGCTCATACCGAACAGGCGGCGGACATCCACCACACCGATGCCGCGCAGCTCGATATAATGGCGGATCAGCTCCGGCGCGGTGCCTGTCAAGGTATTGGAAATGCGACTGATCTCCACAGCGTCGTCGGCGATCAGTCGATGTCCGCGTTTGACCAGCTCGATGGCCGTTTCGCTTTTGCCCACGCCGGAATCGCCCATGATCAGCACGCCCTCGCCGTAGATCTCCACCAAAACGCCATGACGCGTAATGCAGGGCGCCAGGTACCGGTTCAGCGCGTCGATCATCTGGCTGGTAAACACCACCGTCGTCTCCGCCGTACGCAACAGCGACCGGTCGTTTTCCGTTGCCGCCTCTATGCACTCCGCAGAGGGCTCCATATCCCGCGAGAGAACCAGCGCCGGGATATCGTAGGAAAAAAGAGCGGAATAGCTCGCCTTGCGCTTTTCCGGCGTCAGAGATGCCAAATAGGTATGCTCTGCTTTGCCCTCCACCTGAAGGCGGCGGGGGTCAAAATACTCAAAAAAGCCTGCGTACTGAAGGCCGGGGCGGTTGACATCCACGATCGTCAGACAAGCCGTTTCGTAATTGCTGCCCCGGTTCAGGATCTCCAGGCCGAACTCCTCTACGACTTTTGCAAGTTTTACACTACGCTGCTGC
>CANSLL010000084.1 GCA_947647695.1 uncultured Clostridia bacterium
TCACTGTGAAAGTGACGAAGAAGGGTGATGCCCTTCCCACGATTACCAACAAGGGCACTCTGTCCGTCGGCGGTGAGTTGATTGCTGGCACAACTACAAGTGATACCGACTATTTGCAGATCACCGGTAGCGGCATCATTCAGGCCACCGGAAATGGTAAGATTGACCTTGATACCTCCACCAAGGCGATCAAGATCACTCTGAACCTCAACGGCGGTACCGGCGTCGAGGAAACCGTCATTACCCAGCATGTTGCAAAGGACGGCGGAAAGACCAACTACACCCTGCCCAATCCCACTAAGAGCGGCTGCACCCTCAAAAACTGGACTGGCAGCGACGGCGAGACCTATCAGAGGGGCGCAAAGGTTGAAGTCAGCGCAGACATCACCCTCATCGCGCAGTGGACGAAGAACAACACCGGCGGCAACCGGCCCGGCAACTCCGGCGGCAGCTCCGACGGCGGCGACAGCTCCTCCGGCAGCAGCGTCTCCGTCAGCTCCGCCAGCAACGGCCGCGTCACCGCCTCCCCCTCCAGCGCCGGCAAGGGCGACACCGTCACCCTGACCGTCAAGCCCAACACCGGCTACGAGCTGGACACCCTCACCGTCAAGGACAGCAAGGGCAACACCGTGGCCGTGACCAAGGTCAGCGACACCCGCTACACCTTTACCATGCCCGACGGCAAAGTGACCGTGACCCCCGTGTTCGTCAAAGCCCAGGGCCAGCAGCCCGTGACGCCGTCCCTCAGCTTTACGGACGTGCCCGCCGGCGCATACTACAGCGACGCCGTGGCCTGGGCCGTAGAGCAGGGCATCACCACCGGCACCAGCGCGTCCACCTTCAGCCCGGAGGACCCCTGCACCCGCGGCCAGATCGTCACCTTCCTGTGGCGCGCCGCCGGTTCCCCCGACGTCAGCGGCAGCACGCCCTTTGCCGACGTGGCCGCTGAGGCCTACTATGCCAAGGCCGTGGCCTGGGCCGTGGAACAGAACATCACCACCGGCACCAGCGCCACCACCTTCAGTCCCGACGCAGTCTGCACCCGCGGCCAGACCGTGACGTTCCTGCACCGCTTTGCAGGTACTCCCGCGGCAGGCGGGACCAATTCCTTTGCCGATCTCACCCCGGGCGCATACTATGCGGACGCCGTCCAGTGGGCCGTGGAAAACGGCATCACCGAGGGCACGGGCGCAAATACGTTCAGCCCCGACGCAAGATGCACCCGCGGTCAGATTGTAACTTTCCTCTATCGCGATATGGCGTAAGCCGCCATATCCCAAAAGGAGCGGGGGGACAAACGTCCCTCCGCTCCTTTCCCGCAGCGCGCAGCCGCCGTCACGCCCCGGCGCCGGGGCAAGGCGGGCGTTCCCCGTCAACGGGGCAAGCCCCCGGACAGCGCAGCATGGCGTAAACCTCGTCCAGCTCCGCTTTGATGGCGCACAGCACCTGGTTCTGCCCCGCCAGGGCGCACAGCACCGTCTGCATGGCGTCGCACTGTCCGCCGCCCCGGGGCGGCGCGATCTCGATCGGGTGCGCCCAGCGCCGGATCTCCGGCGTAGGCCCCGTACATGGCGTATTCATCCTGCATGACCTCCTTTTCGTATCCCATTATACGAAAAGAACGGCCGGAGGGTTCCGTTTTTTCTCCCCTCCGGCCGCGATTTACACAAAAACCGCCTGGACCAGTATCATATATAAAACCGTCGCCGTAAAGATGGACAACAGGTTGTTCCCCTTCCACCAGTGAAGGACCGCGGCCACCGCCACGCATAAAAGCTCCGGGATACCGTGGGACGGTCCGGCAAAAGAGACGCTCCGCAGGCAATAGATAATCAGCATCATGATAATCGCCGGAGGGAGCACCCGTCCGAGATAGAGCACCACAGGAGGGACTTGTCCGCCCTTGCGGCCAAACAGCAAAAAGGGGATCGCGCGGGTCAAAAAGGTCATGACTGCCATCACGGCAATACAGGCGGCAGCCTGGGCGGGGGTCAGGGTGGTCATGGCTGCTCCTCCTTTACCGTCTGTACGGGCGCGGCGGCGGGGTCCTCCAGCCTGCCCCGCAGGCCCAGCAGCAGCACGACGATCGCGCCCAGGGCGGGGATCAGGAAATTGTCCGGTCCCAGCAGAGACAGGGAAAGGAATGTACAACAGCCGCCGAGGATGGCGGGCAGGTGGCGTTTGTTTTCCTTCCACTGGCCCACGGCGATGACGACGAACAATGCGGTCATGGCGAAATCCACGCCGGTGGTGTCGAACCGCAGCAGCGCGCCGGCCACGGAGCCGAGGACGGAGCCGATGATCCAGTAGCTCTGGTCCAGGAGGGCGATGGCGAAGTAGAAGTCCGCCGGGCGCATCCCCTGGGGCGTCCGCACGGAGGTCAGCAGGGCGTAGGTCTCGTCGGTGAGGGAAAAGATCATGTAAAACTTCCGCCAGCCTGTGATGGTCTGGAACTTTTCCAGCATGGACAGGCCGTAGACGATGTGGCGGAAATTGAGGATCAGGGTGAGCAGGGCGGCCTCGCTGAGGGCCGCGCCCAGGTCCAGCAAGGACACGCCCAGATACTGGCCGGAGCCTGCGTAGATGGTGAGGCTCATGAAAAAGGCCCAGATAAAATTGTAGCCGATGGCCTCCAGCATCAAGCCGAAGGCGACGCCGATGGCGAGGTAGCCGATCAGCACCGGGACCGTCACCCGGAATGCCGCAGCCCAGACGTTGCGCATAAACAGAGCACCCTTTCTTTTTCTCCTGTGTGCACCCGCCGGGGCGCGCGGTCTCTATTTTATACGCTTGCGAAACAAAATGCAAGTCCCCTGCGGCGGCGCCTGCCTACAGCCGCTCTCCGCCGCTGGCAAGCCTGTCTCCGGGGAATCCGCCGCCGGACACAGAACAAAAGGCCCCCGCCTCCGCGGGGGACGGTAAGGGGCCGCCTTCCCTATTTGATCCAATCAAGGAACGCCGACACTTTCTCAAGATCCTCTTGACTCAGCGCCCGGAGCCGTTCGCCCAGCACCGTGCGCAGCGACGTTCCGCCCGCACCGGCAAAAAACTCCGCGGGCGTCACCTCAAAATACGCCATCAGATTGAACAGCTCCCTGACCGACGGCAGTGCGGCTCCGCTGGTGATCGAGCGGATGTAAGAACCGCTCCGTCCCAGCTCCAGGCTCAGCCGGTGCTCCGATATACCGTGCTGCTCCCGCAGCTCCGTGATCCTCTCGCGCAAATATATCTCATACCCCTGGACCTCGTCCACACTGCGCGCCTCCTTCTCCTTTGCTTATTCGTTATTGTATCGTGAATAACCAAAAGATATCGGCGCTTAAATTATCAATTTATTCCTTGCTTTTCCAAAAATTCGCAGTATAATTATTAAAATGTACGGCTCCCTCATTTTTATACTATGAAGGAAGAAAAAACGATGCAAGAAAAAACGTGTTGCTTTACCGGCCACCGGCCGGAAAAGCTCACCGCCACGGAAGAAGAAGTAAAAACCGCCCTGGAAAAAGCAATCCAAGCGGCGATTTCCGACGGCTATATGGTTTTCATCTCCGGCATGGCGCGGGGTACGGACCTGTGGGCGGCGGAGATCGTCCTGGGTCTGCGGGACGCCGGGCAGCCCCTCCGCCTCCTGTGCGCCGCTCCCTACCCCGGCTTTGAGCAGCGCTGGGGCGCGCGGTGGCGGGACTGCGCCCGGCGCGTCCTGGCGGCGGCGGACCAGGTCCATTTCGTCAGCCCCGGCTACGCCGGGAACTGCTTTCGCCTTCGCAACGAATGGATGGTGGACCACGCCGCGCGGGTGATCGCCGTCTACCACGGCGGCAGCGGCGGCACGCGCAATACCCTCCGCTATGCCGCCGCCCACGGCGTGCCCGTCGTCCGGGCGTAGCCCGCGCCCCGGACCGGGACGCTATTTTCCCTGCCCCTCCGCCGTCCGCAGACGCAGGATCTCCACATCCACATCCGTCTTCAGCGCCGCCCAGGCATCCTCGTGACGGACATAGTACATGGGGCACTCCTTGCCCGTCACGTCATAATGGCGGATCACATCCTCCGCTGTCAGGCCGAACCGGACGCACAGCCACGCCGTCAAATGCACCACCGAGGCGCGGGTATCGTCGTTGAATTCCCCCGTCTCGTCGGGATGGCACACCTCGATGGACACCGTGTCGCTGTTGCGCTGGGCGGAGCAGTAGGCGATCTCGTCCACCGGAACGCACTGGATGACCTCCCCCTCCAGGCCCACCACGAAATTGGAGCTGGCGTAGGTCTCCCCAGTGATGCCCAGTCCTTCAAAATAGTTGCGGTTCGCCTCGGCAGAGGTGTTCGGGTTGCCCACATAGTGGATCACCACCGCGTTGACCTCGGTCACCGGGATACCCGGACGGGAGTATTCGTTGGGCGTCAGCAGGCGCTGGTCCACCCAGTCCGGCAGCTCCGCCTGGACGCGCTGGGGCAGGGTCTTGTGCTCCAGACCGCCCGGGCCGCCGCGGAGCGCCGTCACAAGGACCGCCCCCACCAGTACCACAGCGGCAATCAGCAGTGGGAGAAAGGCTTTCCTCCAGGGCGGTTCCTTTCTCGTCCCGCGTCTCGGACGCGCCGTCTTGTTCTGTTCTGTCATGGCCGCACCAGCTTTCCCGGAAACTCTTTTTCTGCCTGTCAGTTCCACTGCTGCCGATTATACCACCTTTCGACAGATTTTTCCACTGCCGGGGCGGTATGAACGGGGCGTATTTTGGAAATACTCTTCCCAGAGAGCGCCGCCCCCAGGAATCCGTTTTCCGTTTTTCAGGATACGGGAAAAATGCTTCCACATCGCATCATTTTATGCTTTTTATGCTTTACAAGTACTTTAATTTATGATATAGTGTCTTTAATCGCGTTCCTGTTCTAAAACAGCGCGTATTTTCCTGCCCCGGACCTGGTTTTGCGGAACACACCGGCCCGAAACCCAGTCCGCGGGAACTATTTTTGAAAGGTGGAACAAACCCATGATGCTCAAGGAAGAAAAAACTGCCGTTATCGAGGCAAACCGCACCCACGAGAAGGACACCGGCTCGCCGGAGGTCCAGATCGCCATCCTCACCGCCCGCATCCGCCAGCTGACGGAGCATATGAAGGCGAACCCCCAGGACAAGCACTCCAACCGCGGCCTGCTGAAAATGGTCGGTAAACGCCGCAAGATGCTGGATTACCTCATGAGGACCGACATCGAGCGCTATCGTACCCTGATCGCCAAGCTGGGCATCCGCAAGTGAGAAAAATATGCGGGGGAAGCGCGCCTTCCCCCGCTGTTTTTATGGCGTAAGCCTGTCCAAACAGGACGCCTGGGAGCCGCCTTTTTAGCGTTTGATCTTGCCGCCGCGCCCGCGGCCGTAAGCTCAAAGGCTAAACCGGCCGGTGCTCCCGGAGACTTTTACAGAAAGAAGGAGCATAGAAATGTCAACGATCATCAAGCACAGATCCTTTCAAAACAAGACCTGGTCCATGGACCTGGCGGGCCGCCCGCTGACGTTGGAAGTGGGCAAAATGGCGGAGCTGGCCAACGCCGCCGTCATGGTGCGCTACGGCGACACCGCCGTACTGGTGTGCGCCACCGCCTCGGCCCGTCCCCGGGACGGCATCGATTTCTTCCCCCTCAGCGTGGACTTTGAAGAAAAGATGTACTCCGTGGGCCGCATTCCCGGCAGCTTCCTGCGCCGGGAGGGCCGCCCCGGCGAAAAGGGCGTCCTCACCTCCCGGGTCATCGACCGCCCCATCCGCCCCCTGTTCCCCGGTGACTTCCGCAACGACGTGTCCATCATGGCCACCGTCATGAGCGTGGATCACGATTGCTCCCCGGAGATCGCCGCCCTGATCGGCACCTCCGCCACCCTGGCCATCTCCGACATCCCCTGGAACGGCCCCGTGGGCGCTTTGAAGGTGGGCTATGTGGACGGCCAGCTCGTCTTTAATCCCACCAGCGAGCAGCGCAAGGAATCCGACCTGGACGTGACCGTGGTCTCCACGGGCAAAAAGGTGGTCATGATCGAGGCAGGCGCCAACGAGATCTCCAACGACGTGATGTTCGAGGCCATCCGCAGCGCCCACGAGGAAAACCAGAAGCAGGTCGCCCTCATCAACCAGATGGTGGCCGAGGTGGGCAAGGCCAAGTTCGACTATCCCCACGCCGATTTCAACCAGGAGCTGTTCGACAAGATCGTGGACGCCACCATGGACGAGGCGAAGGCCGCCATGGATACCGACGACAAGAACGTGCGCGAGCAGCGTTGGAACGCGCTGGTGGACCATTGGCACGAACTGTTCGAGGCGGACTACCCCGAGATGGACAAGTACCTGGACGAGATCACCTATAAATTCCAGAAGAAGATCGTCAAGGCTTGGCTCTTGGAGGGCCACCGGGTGGACGGCCGCGCGAAAAACGAGATCCGTCCCCTGGCAGCGGAGGTCGGCCTGCTGCCCCGGGCCCATGGCTCCGGCCTGTTCACCCGCGGCCAGACCCAAGTCCTCTCCGCCGTGACCCTGGACACCCTGTCCGCCGCCCAGAAGCTGGATACCATCTGGGAAGAGGAATCCAAGCGGTATATGCACCATTATAATTTCCCCGGCTACAGCGTGGGCGAGGCAAAGCCCGCCCGCAGCCCCGGCCGGCGTGAGATCGGCCACGGCGCGCTGGCCGAGCGTGCCCTGCTGCCGGTGATCCCCCCGGTGGAGGACTTCCCCTACGCCATCCGCGTCGTCTCCGAGGTGCTGTCCTCCAACGGCTCCACCTCCCAGGGCTCCATCTGCGGCTCCACCCTGGCGCTGATGGACGCCGGCGTGCCCATCAAGGCCCCGGTGGCCGGCATCTCCTGCGGCCTGATTCAGGACGACAACGGCGGCTTCACCACCTTTATCGACATCCAGGGCGTGGAGGACTTCCACGGCGAGATGGACTTCAAGGTGGCCGGCACCAAGAAGGGCATCACCGCCATCCAGATGGACCTGAAAAACGACGGCCTGACCATGGAGATCATCCGCGAGGCGCTGGACACCACCTATGACGCCCGTTGCCAGATCCTGGACCAGATCATGCTCCCGGTCATCGCCGAGCCCCGCAGCGAGGTCAGCCGGTACGCGCCCAAGATGCTCACCATGCACATCGACCCGGACAAGATCCGCGACGTCATCGGCTCCGGCGGCAAGGTCATCCAGAAGATCGTGGCCGACACCGGGGCAAAGATCGACATCGAAGAGGACGGCTCCGTCTTCATCGCCGCCCCCAATCCCGAATCCTGCGACGCGGCGAAGAAGGCCATCGAGACGATCGTGTTCGTGCCGGAAGTGGGCACGCTGTACTACGGCCGCGTGGTGCGTCTGATGCAGTTCGGCGCTTTCGTGGAGCTGGCCCCCGGCAAGGACGGCCTGGTTCATATTTCCAAGCTGGCCAACCACCGGGTAGAGAAGGTGGAAGACGTGTGCAAGATCGGCGATATGATGTGGGTCAAGGTCACGGAGATCGACGAGAAGGGCCGGGTCAACCTGTCCCACAAGGACGCCATCAAGGAGATCGAGGCCAAGAAAGCCGCAGGCGAGGAGATCAAGTAAGACGCCGCGGCAGGGGAAGTGCAAAACTGTCTGAACGTGGGCGGGACGGGATACCGTTCCGCCCATAAATCAATATGCGCCGGTATTCCAACACGGCGCCGCCAAAAGGAGGGCGCTATGATGAAAAAAGCATCTGCCATCGTTCTCGTTATTGCTGGAGCGGCTACGGCCGCCGCCGGAGCCGCCACGATCGCCTCCGGGATCCTGGCGCTGCTTACCGCCTGTACAGACCGGCGGGACTGCCGCTGAAGCAGCGGCCGCAGTTTGAAGAAACGCGTATTACAGCACGAAAGAAGGGACTGATTCCTCATGTTAAAATATATTTTGATCGCCACAGCGGCCTTTTTCGTGGCGCTCTTTGTCCTGCGGGCATATATGAACGCTCAGGCAAAAAAGACGGTCCAGCGCTTTGAACTGAGCCCGGAAGAAGCAGAAGAGCGGGAATCCTTTATGGATCCCAAAACAGGAAAGCGCTACGATAAAAATGCCTACAGCGCCTACTTAAAAGTGACGGTACAGAAGCTGACGGACCAGCAGCTGTCCAATATGAAAAACCAATACGGCCAACGGGACGACATTTGGAGCCAACTGATGTGTCAGGCGGTCCGGGCCGAGGAAGCCCTCCGGGCGGAGGAAGCCGCGGCGCGCAGGGCGGATGCGGAAAACGAGGTGCTGTCCGATGTGATGAGCGAAGGGATTGCTCCCTTTTTCTGGGTGGAGCAGGATACCGGCGCGTCCGTGGGGCTGGCCACGGGGGAATATCTCCAGGAGCTGTTTTCGGCGCGGGGACTGTCGGGCGGCGCGGCGGACTGGGACCGTCTGGCAAAGCTGTATCTGAAAGAGGGGAACTCGCCGCTGCTGCGGAAGTTGGAGTTTGATTCCGAGAACGATCTGTTTTCCGTTTATTCCCGGGATGCGGACGCCCTGGAGGAGTTCATCGTCGCTTTCCGCGACACCTGTGAGGACCAGGAGGCCGTTGGGGCGCTGCTGGACCGGTTGGTGAAATAAGAAGGGGGACGCCGTCCCCCTTTTTTATCCCCCCGTTGCTTTTTCTTTCTTGTTCCGTGGCACGGAACCGGGCGGGGTTGCGTGAGCGCGCCACGCGGCGCGGGGCGTTTTTTGATGCTAAGTTGGTATGACCGCTCCGCTGGGACTGCGCGTCCCAGACCCGCGGGTACTTTCTGTGCAGACAGAAAGTACCCAAAGAGCTGCTTAAGGAGCGGCGAGCAGCGATGCTGCGCCTTCGGCGCGACATCGCCAGTCGCCGCCCCTTAAGAATCCCTTTCTTTGTTTTTTAGGTGTCTATGCTTTGCAGTTCGTTAGTGCTTTGTTTCTGTACCCAGTCCGGTCATTGATGCCGGTCTCTCCGATCTGCTTTGCGGCAGTTAGTGACCGCTTTATTGTAATCTAATCACAGATAGGAGGAAGGGCAATACACCGACGCGTGCTCTCTCTTGCGCCGCTCCCCGCTTCGCTGGCCGCTCAGTTGGGTGCGATGGAGAAAGTGTTGCGTTGATCGTTTTTCCCGCGTCCTTCGTCCCCTGTCTCTCGTAAAACTCAAATGCGAGTCCAGCGCAGCGGGTCGCATTTGAAAAAGAAGAAGGAACGGAGTGTGTAGCTTTTGCCGTCAGGCCGAAGCGGAACGAAACGCAATTTTCCCCGCCATGAGAAAATAGATTGTGTACAGTTTCTTCCCCTGCCGCACCACTGAGCGCGGAGCGCGGAAAGAGGAGGAGTACCTCGCGCAAAGCCGCTGTGCGGCCGTCCGCAATGACAGGCTGCGTCCAT
>CANSLL010000085.1 GCA_947647695.1 uncultured Clostridia bacterium
TGAGCGATATGCTCAAGGGCAAGCAGGGCCGGTTCCGTCAGAACCTGCTGGGCAAACGCGTGGACTATTCCGGCCGAAGCGTCATCGTCGTCGGTCCCGAGCTGAAAATCTATCAGTGCGGCCTGCCCAAGGAGATGGCGTTGGAGCTGTTCCGTCCCTTTGTGATGAAACGTCTTCAGGAAAACGGCGCGGCCCAGAACATCAAGTCCGCCAAGAAGAAGGTGGACAAAGGGGAGGACGCCGTGTGGGATGCCCTGGAGGAGGTCATCAAGGACCATCCTGTGTTCCTCAACCGTGCGCCAACGCTGCACCGTCTGGGCATCCAGGCCTTTGAGCCGGTCCTGGTGGAGGGCCGCGCCATCAAGCTCCATCCCCTGGTGTGTACCGCCTTCAACGCTGACTTCGACGGCGACCAGATGGCCGTCCATGTACCCCTGAGCGCCGAGGCCCAGGCCGAGGCCCGCATCCTCATGCTGTCGGCCAACAACCTGCTGCGTCCCCAGGACGGCGGACCGGTCACCGTGCCGACCCAGGATATGGTGCTTGGTTCCTACCATTTGACTTACGTCCGGGACGACGAACCGGGCGCGGGCAAGGTTTTCCTCGATGAAAACGAGGTCATGATGGCTTACGACAACGGCATCATCGGCATCCATGCCCCCGTGCGCGTCCGCGCCCGGCGCATGGTCAACGGTGTGCTGCGGGAGAAGCTGGTGGACGCCACTGCGGGCCGCATCATCTTCAACGCCAACATCCCCCAGGACCTGGGTTATGTGGACCGGGAAGACCCGGACCATATGTTTGACTATGAGATCACCTTTGTGGTGGGCAAGAAGGAGCTTGGTCCGATCATCGACCGCACGATCCAGAAGCACGGCTTCACCGTGGCGGCGGAGGTGCTGGACAATGTGAAGGCCACGGGCTATAAATATTCCACCCGCTGCGCCATGACCATTTCCGTGGCGGATATGACCGTGCCGCCCCAGAAACAGCAGATGCTCAAGGAGACGGAGCAGCGCACCCTGGCCATTGAAGAGCAGTACAAGATGGGCTTTATGACCAACGAGGAGCGCTACAAGGCGGTCGTGGCTGAGTGGGAAAAGACGACCAACGAGGTCTCCGATGCGCTCCAGGCCAATCTGGACCGGTTCAACCCCATTTTTATGATGGCCGATTCCGGCGCCCGCGGTTCCATGAAGCAGATCCGCCAGCTGGCCGGTATGCGCGGCCTGATCGCCAATACCGCCGGTAAGACCATCGAGATCCCCATCAAGGCCAACTACCGCGAGGGCCTTTCCGTCTTGGAATACTTCATTTCCTCCCGCGGCGCCCGCAAGGGCCTGGCCGACACCGCCCTGCGTACCGCGGACTCCGGTTATCTGACCCGCCGCATGGTGGACGTCTCCCAGGAGGTCATCATCCGCGAGGAGGACTGCGGCTACGACCACGGCATCGTGGTCTCCGAGATCGCCGAGGGCGGCCAGGTCATCGAGAAATTTGCGGACCGCCTGCGGGGCCGTTATCCCGTGCGGGATATCCTGGACGAACGGGGCAATGTGCTGATCTCCAAGGATCATATGATGATGGACGAGGACGCCAAGCTGCTGGAAAACCACGGCATCCACGAGGTGGAGATCCGCACCGTGCTGACCTGCCATGCCCACAGCGGCGTGTGCGCCAAGTGCTACGGCATGAACCTGGCCACGGGCTTCCGCGTGGGCACCGGCGAAGCGGTGGGCATCATCGCGGCCCAGTCCATCGGCGAACCGGGCACCCAGCTGACCATGCGTACCTTCCATACCGGCGGCTTGGCCGGCGGCGACATCACCCAAGGTCTGCCCCGTGTGGAGGAGTTGTTCGAGGCCCGCAAGCCCAAGCGTATGGCGACGCTGACGGAGGTCGGCGGATGGGTGTCCATTGAGGAGAGCAACCGCGGCTCCTTGGCCAACATCAGCGTGACCGATCAGGAGACGGGGGAGACCAAGACCTACGCCCTGTCCCACACCGGACTGAACGTCCGCCACGGCGATCTCATCGCCAAGGGTACCGCGCTGAATCAGGGCGCCCTGAACCCCCACGATATCCTGCGCATCCGCGGCATCTCCGCCGTGCAGAATTACCTCATCCAAGAGGTCCTGAAGGTTTACCGCCAGCAGGGCGTGGATATCAACGATAAGCATATCGAGGTCATTGTGCGCCAGATGATGCGCAAGGTGCGCGTGGAGGAGGCCGGCGACACCACGCTGCTGTCCGGCTCCATGGTGGACATCTTCGAGGTCGAGGACGCCAATAAGCTGGTGGAGGCCCGCATTGCCGCGGGGGAAACACGGGAGGACGGTGAACCCCTCCAGCTCGCGACGTACACCCAGCTGCTGATGGGTATCACGAAGGCGTCCTTGGCGACGGATTCCTTCCTGTCCGCCGCGTCCTTCCAGGAGACGACGAAGGTTCTGACGGAGGCGGCGATCAAGGGCAAGGTGGACCATCTGGTCGGCCTGAAGGAAAACGTGATCATCGGCAAGCTCATTCCCGCCGGTTCCGGCCTGAGCAAGTACCGCAGTTATGCGGAAAAGCTGGTGCCCAATCAGACGGTACAGGCGCCGATTCTGCCCGTAGCTTCCGGCATGGACCTGGAGGATTCCCTCGGCGAGGAAAGCAGCTTTGCCGCCTCGCTCCAGGCGGAGGAGCCTATGGCGATGGCGGACGCCGGGCTCGAACTGTAACGGCGGCCGTTCGGGAGGATAAGAGAAAACGGTCCGGCGGGCGGGAAGGAGACTTTCCGCCTGCCGGCTGCGCTTTTGGCCGCGGGAGCAGTGGTTGTCTTGCCGTCGGCGGCGCGGCCATTTCTGCCCAATATGCTGCTTTTTGGAGAAATTGCCCGAAGAAACGCAGAAAAGGCGCGGAATAATCCATCGAAAAGCTATTGACGCTGTTTGCGCGCTGTGGTATAATTTCAAATTGCGCGGGTGTCTTTATTCCCCGAAAAACAGAGAATAAGAGGAGCGTTTTTGTGCTTTCTGCGTTGGAAACAAAGAATAAAGTGACCGGTGTGAAGCAGTCGATGAAAGCCATCCGGGAGGAACGGGCCCAGCGGGTCTACCTGGCGCGGGATGCCGCGCCGTCCATCCTTTCGCCGGTGGAAACGGCGTGCCGTACCGCCGGTGTAGAGACTGTTTTCGTGGAGAGCATGGCCGTGTTGGGACGGACCTGCGGGATCGACGTGGGAGCCGCCGTGGCCGTTGTGCTCAAGGACGCGTGTGTGAAACCGTGATTTTTTTGCTTTTAACAGGATATTTTTTCCCATTCTGTTAAAAATATAATTTGTAAGAAAGGAGAGAACCTATGCCTACATTTAACCAGTTGGTCAGAAAAGGAAGAGAACAGGCTACCTATAAGTCCGCTTCTCCCGCAATGCAGTATGGTCTCAATTCCCTGAAGAACAAGACCACCAATCTGCCTTCTCCTCAGAAGAGAGGCGTCTGCACCGCAGTCAGAACCGCGACCCCCAAGAAGCCTAACTCCGCTCTTCGTAAGATCGCCCGTGTCAAGCTCACCAATGGCTATGAGGTCACCGCCTATATTCCCGGCGTCGGCCACAACCTGCAGGAGCACTCCGTGGTCATGATCCGCGGCGGTCGTGTCAAGGACCTGCCCGGCGTGCGTTACCACATCATCCGCGGCGTGCTGGACACCCAGGGCGTGAACGGCCGTATGCAGGCCCGTTCCAAGTACGGCGCCAAGAGACCCAAGAAGAAGTAAGACCCACGATTAAATGAAAGTTTGCCGAATAGGTTTTCTGTTAGAATCATAGATGCACCTCTTTGGCAGGCATTCACGGAGGAAGGAGCGCTTCCTTCGAGTACCTATGAAATCATATAAATATGAAGGAGGGAAGCATAGTGCCCAGAAGAGGTAATGTCCCCAAGAGAGAAATTCTGCCCGATCCGATCTATGGCAGCGTGTTGGTGACCAAGCTGGTCAACTCCATCATGCTGGACGGTAAGAAGGGCGTGGCACAGAAGGTCGTTTACGGTGCGTTCGACATCGTAAAGGAAAAGACCGAGAAAGAACCGCTGGAAGTGTTCACCCAGGCGATGGAAAACATTATGCCGAGCCTGGAGGTCAAGGCCCGCCGTGTGGGCGGCGCCACTTATCAGGTCCCCATGGAGGTCCGCCCGGAACGGCGGCAGACCTTGGGCCTGCGCTGGCTGACCAATTATTCCCGCGCGCGCAGCGAGAAGACGATGAAGGAACGTCTGGCCGGCGAGATCATGGATGCCGCCAACAATGTCGGCAGCGCCGTGAAGAAGCGTGAAGATACCCATAAGATGGCAGAGGCCAACAAGGCGTTTGCCCATTATCGTTGGTAAGATAGGAGTTAGAGTAGTATGCCGAGAACGACAAGCCTCGAAAATACCAGAAATATCGGCATCATGGCGCACATTGATGCAGGTAAGACTACCACGACCGAGCGTATCCTGTACTACACGGGCGTGAACTACAAGATCGGCGAGACCCACGACGGCACCGCCACCATGGACTGGATGGCCCAGGAGCAGGAGAGAGGCATCACCATCACTTCTGCCGCGACCACCTGTTTCTGGAAAGGGTCTAAGGATCAATTCCCATCTACTCGTATCAATATCATCGATACCCCCGGCCATGTGGACTTCACCGTAGAGGTGGAGCGTTCCCTGCGTGTGCTGGACGGCAGCGTGACCGTGCTTTGCGCCAAGGGCGGCGTGGAGCCCCAGTCCGAGACCGTTTGGCGCCAGGCGGACACCTATCATGTGCCTCGCATGATCTACGTCAACAAGATGGATATCATGGGCGCGGATTTCTACAACGTGCTCGCGATGATCGAGGAGCGCTTGAAGTGCAACGCGGTCGCCATTCAGCTGCCCATTGGCAAGGAAGCGGAGTTCAAGGGCATCATCGACCTGGTGGAGATGGATGCGGATATCTATTACGACGAGATGGGCAAGGACATGCGCGTGGAGCCCATCCCCGAGGATATGGTGGATCTGGCCAACGAGTACCGCGAGAAGCTGATCGACGCGGTGTCCATGTTTGACGAAGATATTGCCGAAAAGTACCTCAACGGCGAGGAGATCCCCGCCGATCAGATCCGCGCCGCCATCCGCAAGGCTACGGTGGACGTGGAAATGATGCCTGTCTGCTGCGGCACTTCTTATAAGAATAAGGGTGTGCAGAAGCTGCTGGACGCCATCGTGGATTATATGCCCTCTCCGCTGGATATCCCGGCCATCAAGGGCGTCAATCCCGACAGCGGCGAGGAGGACGAGCGTCATCCCGACGACAAAGCCCCCTTCTCCGCGCTGGCCTTCAAGATCGCCACGGACCCCTATGTGGGCCGTCTGTCCTTCGTTCGTGTGTACTCCGGTATGCTGAGCGCAGGCTCCACGGTCTTGAATTCCACCAAGAAGCAGAAGGAGCGCATCGGTCGTATTTTGCAGATGCACGCCAACCACCGGGAGGATATCGAGGAGATCTACTCCGGCGATATCGCCGCCGTGGTCGGTTTGAAGAACTCCACCACCGGCGATACCCTGTGCGACGATAAGCACCCGATCATTCTGGAGTCCATGGAGTTCCCCGATCCCGTGATCCGCGTGGCCATCGAGCCCAAGACAAAGGCCGGTCAGGAAAAGATGGGCATTGCCCTGATGAAGCTGGCCGAGGAGGACCCCACCTTCAAGACCTACACCGACGAGGAGACCGGTCAGACCATCATCGCCGGCATGGGCGAGCTCCATCTGGAGATCATCGTGGACCGCCTGCTCCGTGAGTACAAGGTGGAGGCCAACGTGGGCGCGCCCCAGGTGGCCTACAAGGAGACCATCACCAAGCAGGTGGAGCAGGACACCAAGTATGCCCGCCAGTCCGGCGGTAAGGGCCAGTACGGCCACGTCAAGATCCATGTGGAGCCCAACGAGTCCGGCAAGGGCTACGAGTTCGTCAACGCTGTCGTCGGCGGCGCGGTGCCCAAGGAATATATCCCCGCGGTGGACGCGGGCATCCAGGGCGCCATGCAGGCGGGCGTTTTGGCGGGCTTCCCCGTGGTGGACGTCAAGGTCACACTGTACGACGGCTCCTACCATGAGGTGGACTCCTCCGAAATGGCCTTTAAGATCGCCGGTTCCATGGCGTTCAAGGAAGCCTGCCGCAAGGCGGACTCCACGCTGCAGGAGCCGATCATGAAGGTCTCCGTCATCGTGCCCGAGGAGTACATGGGCGATGTCATCGGCGATCTGAATTCCCGCCGCGGCGAGATCCAGGGTATGGAAGCCCGTCCCGGCAGCGAGCAGATCGACGCGCTGGTGCCCTTGGCCGAGATGTTCGGCTACGCCACCGACCTTCGTTCCCGCACCCAGGGCCGCGGCAACTATTCCATGGAGCCCCACTCCTACCGTGAGATCCCGAAGAACCTGCAGGCCAAGATCATTGAAAATCGCACGGCCGGCAGAGCATAAATTGGAAAAAGCGATTGCTTTTTCTGCCCGTTTGATGTAAACTATCCGCATAATGGTAATTTATGCGGCAATCTGAAATTGTTAAGGAGGATTTTTAGCAATGGCTAAGCAGAAGTTTGAAAGAAGCAAGCCCCATGTAAACATTGGCACCATCGGTCACGTTGACCATGGCAAGACCACGCTGACCGCCGCCATCACCAAGTGGCTGGCAATGCAGGGCCAGGCCGAGTTCGAGGACTACAGCTCCATCGATAAGGCTCCTGAGGAGAGAGAGCGCGGTATCACCATCAACACCGCTCACGTTGAGTATGAGACCAACGCCCGTCACTATGCTCACGTTGACTGCCCGGGCCATGCCGACTATATCAAGAACATGATCACCGGCGCTGCGCAGATGGACGGCGCAATCCTGGTTATCGCAGCGACCGACGGTCCTATGGCCCAGACCAAGGAGCACATCCTGCTGGCCCGCCAGGTCGGCGTGCCCGCCATGGTCGTTTTCCTGAACAAGTGCGATCAGGTCGATGACGAAGAGCTGCTGGAGCTGGTGGAGATGGAGGTCCGCGAGACCCTGTCCAGCTATGAGTTCCCCGGCGACGATATCCCCGTCATCAAGGGTTCCGCTCTGAACGCCCTGACCAGCGAGTCCAACGATCCCAATGCGCCCGAGTATGAGTGCATCAAGGAGCTGATGGATCAGGTCGACACCTATATCCCCACGCCTGACCGTAAGGCTGACCAGCCCTTCCTGATGCCCGTTGAGGACGTCTTCACCATTTCCGGCCGCGGCACCGTCGCTACCGGCCGTGTGGAGCGCGGCCAGCTGAAGGCCGGTGAGACCGTCGAGATCGTCGGCCTGACCGAGGAGAAGAAGAGCACCGTTGTCACCTCTATGGAAATGTTCCACAAGACTCTGGATTATGTTGAGGCCGGCGATAACGCAGGCTGCCTGCTGCGCGGTATCGACAAGAACGAGATCGAGCGCGGCCAGGTTCTGGCAAAGCCCGGTTCCATCCATCCTTACACCAAGTTCACCGGCCAGGTGTACGTCCTGTCCAAGGATGAAGGCGGCCGTCATACCCCGTTCTTCAACAACTATCGTCCCCAGTTCTATTTCCGTACCACCGACGTGACCGGCGTCATCACCCTGCCTGAGGGCACCGAGATGTGCATGCCCGGCGATAACGTCGACATGAACGTGGAGCTGATTACCCCCATCGCGATCGAGAAGGGCCTGCGCTTCGCAATTCGTGAAGGCGGCCGTACCGTCGGTTCCGGCGTCGTCATCGACGTGGCTGACTGATCGTCAAAGACTTTTGAAAAATGGCGCATCCTTATGGGATGCGCCATTTTTTTGGCATCTGTACGCCATCAAACAGGGTAGGCCAGGGAATGGAGAAAGCCGTCCTGACCGGGCGACATGACGTCTCCGGCAATGACAGTATCGCCGCAGAGGTAGAGGTTTGCCTGGACCGTTTCTGTGCTCCCCGGGTAATTCAGCACGGTATAGGTATAGCGCTTGACCCGTTTGCCGCAGTAGGGGGACAGGTCCAGTCCCGCCTCTGCCTGTACGTCGTTGTAGGAGCGGTAGGCGTCGTCCAGCGTCTCCGGCAGAACCAGATCCAAAGTCTCTACAGCGGAAGGGTGGACCTCCCAGCCCCATCCGGCAAGGTAGGCGACCCGTCCCTCGTTGTCGCCCACCGCCTCCGGTGAAGGACGGCTCGCGTCTTTTCCACCCGCCAGGTGGCTTGCGGCGAAGATCAGGGCGCACAGCAGGATGCCGCCGGCCAGTACGATGATGACGGCTTTGGCTTTTGTCAATTTTGTGGTCATGATAAACAAGAACATCACTTCCCCTTGGATACTATCTATTCCCCGGAGCGAACAAATATGATAGAATACCCTGGGAGGGCGCTTTTTTCCAAAGCGCCTGCCGCAATGACCGAAAGAAGAAAGGAGGATCGCGATGGCACAGCTGCGTTTGGATAAAATTTTAGCGTCTACGGGCCGGTGGTCCCGCAAAGAGGTAAAGGGGCTGGTGAAAGAGGGCCGCGTATGGATCGACGGCGTGCCCGCCGCAAGGGGAGACCTCAAATGCGACCCGGAGCAAAACGAGCTGCGGGTGGACGGCGCGGTGCTGTCTTACCGCCCCCATGTCTATGTGATGCTCCATAAGCCCTCGGGCATCCTCTCCGCCACAGAGGACCGGCGCCAGGAGACGGTGCTGGATCTGCTGCCGCCGGAGCTGCAAAAGCGCGGCTTGTTTCCGGTGGGACGGCTGGACAAGGACACCGAGGGACTGCTGCTGCTGACGGACGACGGTCCTTTGGGCCATTGGCTGCTTTCGCCCAAGCATCATGTGGATAAGGTCTATTATGTGCGCACAGCGGGTACACTGACAGAGGAGGACTGCGCGGCCTTTGCGGCGGGCCTTCTGCTGGAGGATGGTTTTTTGTGTCTGCCGGCCCGGTTGGAGCGGCTGTCGGAGCAGGAGGGGCTGGTAACGCTGCACGAGGGGAAATTCCATCAGGTCAAGCGGATGCTGGCCAGCCGCGAAAAGCCGGTTTTGTACCTGAAACGCCTTTCTATGGGGCCTTTGCGCCTGGATGAGGGCCTGGAGAGAGGAAAATGGCGATATTTATCCGAAGAAGAGACGGCGGCGCTGCGCCGGCTGCTCCCATAAAAGAAATTTACGGCAAAATCATCAAAAATGGAAATGAATTTTGGTGAAAATAGAAGAAAAGTCTTGCAAAGTGTCAATGATATCGCTATAATATAAATCAAATGCTGGAAGAAGTTCTCGCAAGTGCGGGATATAAAGTAACTCA
>CANSLL010000086.1 GCA_947647695.1 uncultured Clostridia bacterium
GGTAAATAGGTTACCGTGAAGTATACCCGCCTGCCCGGTGAAAGTCAAGGAAAAAGTTCACAAAAAGGAGCGGAAATTTTATGGTTGTTGTGATGAAAAACACCGCTACGGCGGAGGATATCGAAGGCGTCAAGAAAGAAATGGAGACCTACGGTCTGAAAATGATGGTCAGTCAGGGTATCGACTACACGATTTTGGGCGCGGAAGGCAACGCGGAGGCGGTGGATCAGGAAAAGATCGCCCTGCTGCCCGGCGTGGAGCGGGTGATGCGGGTCAGCGAGCCGTACAAGATGGCCAACCGGAAATATCATCCGAATAATACGGTGATCGACGTGGGCGGCGTAAAGATCGGCGGCAAGCAGATCGGCGTCATCGCGGGACCATGCAGCGTGGAAAGCGAGGACCAGATCGCGGCCATCGCCCAGGCGGTGAAGGCCTCCGGCGCGTGCGCCCTGCGGGGCGGCGCGTACAAGCCCCGCACCTCGCCCTACGCCTTCCAGGGCCTGGCCCATAACGGGATCAAGCTGTTGGAGCACGCCCGTCAGATCACGGGGATGCCCATTGTGACGGAGATCATGTCCACGGACAACATCGAGATGTTTGAGATGTGCGTGGACGTGATCCAGGTGGGTGCGCGGAACATGCAGAATTTTGATCTGCTCAAGCAGCTGGGCAAGACGACGAAGCCCATTTTGCTCAAGCGCGGCCTGGCCAATACGATCGAGGAATGGCTCATGAGCGCGGAATATATCATGGCCGCGGGCAACGAGAACGTGATCCTCTGTGAGCGGGGCATCCGCACCTATGAGACATACACCCGCAATACCCTGGACCTGAGCGCGGTTCTGGCGGTCAAACAGCAGTCCCACCTGCCGGTGATCGTGGACCCGTCCCATGCCACGGGCAAGGCGTGGATGGTGCCTGCCATGGCAAAAGCGGCCATTGCCGCCGGGGCGGACGGTTTGATCATCGAGGTACACAACGACCCGCCCCATGCCCTGTGCGACGGCGCCCAATCCATTTTGCCGGAGGAGTTCGACGCACTGATGCAGCAGCTGCGTCCCCTGGCGGCATGCCTGGGCCGTGAGCTTTGATGGAGGGGAGCAAAACGGTCCTGATCGTGGGACTGGGCCTGATCGGCGGCAGCGTGGCCATGGCGCTGCGCGGCTTTGAGGATTACCGCGTCGTGGGTACGGACCGCAGCGAACAGACCCGCGCGTTTGCGCGGGAGCACGGGGTGTGCGACGCGGTGGCGGAGGATGCGGACAGCGTGCTCCCGGAGGCGGACGTGGTGATCTTCGCCATGAATCCCCGGGGCATCGCCGCACAGCTGCGCCATTACAGGGATTGCTTCAAGCCCGGCGCGGTGGTGACGGACGTGGGCGGCATCAAAACGTCCATCATGGAGAGCGCGTCGTGCCTGCCGGAGACGGTGGATTTCATCGGCTGCCACCCCATGGCGGGCAAGGAAACTTCGGGGATCGAGCATGCGGACGGAGCATTGTTTCACCGCGCTCATTTCATCATCACGCCCCGGCCGGAGAGCATCCGGGAGCACATTGACTTGCTCTGGCGCATGGGACAGCACATGGGCTTTCGGGATATCGTCGTCACCACGCCGGAGGAGCACGACAAAATCATTGCCTATACCAGCCAGCTGATGCACATCCTGGCCGTGGCGACCTGCGACGACGAGGACCTGTTCACCTGCAAGGGCTTTGAGGGCGGCTCGTTCCGGGACTGCACTCGCGTGGCGGCGCTGGATGTGCCGCTGTGGACGGAGCTGTTTTCCATGAATGCGCCGGCGCTGTGCGAGAGTATCCGCAAGTTGGAACAGAACCTCCACGCGTATCGCGAGGTGCTGGAGTCCGGCGACACGGAGCGCCTGCGGGAGAAGCTGGCATATTCCGCAGACCGCAAGCGGAAGATGAATTTAGAGTGACTGATCGGAAGGATCAAAGAGACGCCCGCAGGGTTTCCTGCGGGCGTCTCTTTGCAGTGGGGTAAAATAAGGGGGGTAATCAAGAGGAAAAAGTGGGGTCAATCCTGACCGGGGACCTGGGGCAACTGGGCAAAGCTGTCTTCCAGCTCCTTGTCGGTGGGGATGTAGTCGCTCATCTCGCCGTTGTGGAATTTCTCATAGGCGACGAGGTCAAAGTAGCCGGTGCCCGTCAAACCGAACAGGATCGTCTTTTCCTCGCCCGTTTCCTTGCACTTCATTGCCTCGTCGATGGCGACGCGGATGGCGTGGCTGCTTTCCGGGGCGGGGAGGATGCCCTCGACGCGGGCAAACTGCTCCGCCGCCTCAAAGACCTTCGTCTGCTCCACGGAGACGGCCTCCATGTAACCGTCGTGATACAGCTGGGACAAAGTGGTGCTCATGCCGTGGTAGCGCAGGCCGCCGGCGTGGTTGGCGCTGGGGATGAAGTTGCTGCCCAGGGTGTACATCTTTGCCAGAGGGCACACCATGCCCGTGTCGCAGAAGTCGTAGGTGAAGCGACCGCGGGTGAAGCTGGGGCAGGACGCCGGTTCCACGGCGATGATGCGGTAGTCCTTTTCGCCCCGGAGCTTTTCGCCCATGAACGGGGAGATCAGACCGCCTAAGTTGCTGCCGCCGCCGGCGCAGCCGATGATGACGTCGGGGCTGACGCCGTACTTGTCCATGGCCAGCTTTGTCTCCACGCCGATGACGGACTGGTGCAGCAGCACCTGGTTGAGCACGCTGCCCAGGACGTAACGGTAGCCGGGATTGCCCACGGCCACTTCCACCGCCTCGGAAATGGCGCAGCCCAGGGAACCGGTGGTGCCGGGATGGGCGGCCAGGATCTTTTTGCCGATCTCCGTTTCCATGGAGGGGCTGGGAGTAACGGAGGCGCCGTAGGTCCGCATGACCTCCCGGCGGAAGGGCTTTTGCTCATAGGAGCACTTGACCATGAACACCTTGCAGTCCAGCCCGAAATAGGAGCACGCCATGGACAGGGCCGTGCCCCACTGGCCCGCGCCGGTCTCGGTGGTTACGCCCTTGAGTCCCTGCTCCTTTGCGTAATAGGCCTGGGCAATGGCGCTGTTGAGCTTGTGGGAGCCGGAGGTGTTGTTGCCTTCAAATTTGTAATAGATTTTTGCCGGGGTCTGCAATTTCTCCTCCAGACAGTAAGCGCGTACCAGGGGAGCGGGACGGTACATTTTGTAAAACGCCTGGATCTCCTCGGGAATGGGGATCTCCCGGTCGTCATTGTTCAGCTCCTGACGCACCAGTTCGTCGCAGAACACGCCGCGCAGGTCCTCAAAGGTCATAGGCGCGCCGGTGCCGGGATTCAGCAAAGGCGCGGGCTTGTTCTTCATATCCGCGCGGACGTTGTACCAGGTTTTGGGCATCTCATCCTCGGAAAGATAGATTTTGTAGGGAATGTTCTTGTTGCCGCTCATGGTTGTATGCTCCTTTCAAAATAGTTCCGGGACAAAAGAAAAACGCCCCGTTCCAGCAAATGCTGGGACAGAGGCGTTTGTACGGCCTTCTGCGGTGCCACCCGGCTTGACGCGCAATGCGTCCTCTCGTTTACGCGCCTGTTTGACGCGCCGGTTTTGATAACGGAGACCTCTCCGGCGCCCCTACTGGCCCTGCGGCGTTCGGTTTGCCCTCAAAAGCCCATTCCCCGGAAATTCTCCTGCCGCCCTTCCACCACCGGCGGCTCGCTGAGAGGGATCCTTTCAGGGTACTTACACTTTTGTGACTGGTTTAGTTTGATAAAGTGGTTTAGTTGAGTGAAGTATACGCCCTTCTGCCGCGTTCGTCAAGGGGGAAACACGAAAAAATTTTCAGGAAGGGCCCCGGAGATCGGATACCGTCAGCAGCACCATGCCGTCAACGGGCCGGGGAAATCCGTGCTCCAGATACGTCAGAGCGTTGAGCCAGCGTGCTTCCTTGTCCTGATGGGAGGAAAAAACCTTGATTCGAGGCTCCTGCACGCCGCTGTCCGGGTCGGTATACAGCAGACCCAGCGCCATGGGCGTATCCGCTTGATAGACCAGGGAGGGAGCGGTCATCACATAAAAGGGGTTTTTGCTTTGCGCATACGGTCCCTGGGGCGTCCAGTTTTCCAGACCTGTTGCGGCGGTGGTACGAAAGCAAAGCATCTCGCCGGTGGACCGGTAAGTTGCGCCGTAGTATGGACGCAGCGTCCGAAGGGTGCTGGAAGCGATCTCCTTCGCCTCCGGCGGCAGGTCGCCGTCCAATGCCATATAACCGCTTTGCAGTTCTTCCTTGGTGAAATAGGGACAGTAACCGTCGCTGAGCAGGTAAGAAAGACCGCTCCAGTCTGCGCGGTAGGGGACCAGCTGGAAAAAATCCGCCGGGTCCAGCTCCGCAGGGCTGCTGATCCAGAAGCTGCCCATGGACGTGAGCTGGTAACAGGTCCGCTGGAGTTCGCCGCCGCTGTAATAGACCGCGTCCCGCAGGGCAAATTCCGGCACGGTGGAGGCGATGTCGTCGAGGGAACCGTAGGAGGTGTACCGGCGGGAAAAGGCCATACCGTCGGCCATCAGGACCGGAGGATCGTTTTTGTCCAGGAGCAGGCCGACCGGAACGGGAGCATCGGGGTCGTAAAGGCGGAAGCACTGGACGCGCAGGGAGAGCCGTCCGGCATCGCCGCCCCAGTCCTTGTCTCGGGGGATGAGGGCGTCCAGGGAAACAGCGTCGTCGGCGTAGTTGTAGGTAAGGCGGACCTGGTCCAGCAGCGGGAGCACGGTTTCCAACGGCTGGCCGGTGTAGTCAAAGGGCAGGAAGTTTGCGTGATGGGCAACGTGGGTGGGATAGGATGCGAAGAAACCGTCGTTGTCGAAATAGAGCCGGATGCTGTGCTCCAATGCGGGCGGCAGACCGTACAGGTCCCGGAAGTAGACGTCCAGCGCGTCCGCCAGCCGCAGGCCCGCGCGGTTGTCGCGGCAGGACGCTTCATCGGACGTATCGACATAGACTTGGAACGTTTCACCGTTCAGGGAGACGGTGACGAGGGCGTCGCCGGTGTAATAGCCGCTGAACCCGGCGTCCTGGAATTCCAGTTCCGTATCCAAAACACGGGGCGCAGCGCCCAAGGTACTGCGGACGTAAGCGCTTGCCTGGGCGTTTGCTGCGCGGGTGATGCGCTGGCGCTCCGCGGCGTTTTCGACCATGCGGGCGCATCCTGAGAGCAGGGACGCGCCCAGGATCAGCACCAGTGCTGCGGCGAGTATTTTTCGTATGCTGGCCATCTCGCGTCCCTCCTTTGCCATACGCCCGGTCCGGCGGACCGTTTTGGGACAGTATACCACAAATTGAAACAGCGTGCCACGCGTCTGAGCGGAAAAAAGACGGCTGCGGAAAATACCGCAGCCGTCCAAAGCAAGCGTGCTATATCTATGGCTTAGGCCAGAAAGTCCTTGAGCTTTTTGGAACGAGAGGGATGGCGCAGCTTGCGCAGGGCCTTTGCCTCGATCTGACGGATGCGCTCGCGGGTCACGTTGAACTCCTTGCCCACTTCCTCCAGGGTGCGGCTGCGACCGTCCTCGATGCCGAAACGCAGCTTGAGTACCTTTTCCTCCCGAGGTGTCAGCGTGGAAAGCACATCCACCAGCTGCTCTTTCAAAAGGGTGAAGGAGGCGGCCTCGGAGGGCTCCGAGGCGTCTTCGTCGGGGATGAAGTCGCCCAGGTGGGAATCCTCCTCCTCGCCGATGGGGGTCTCCAGGGAAACCGGTTCCTGGGCGATCTTCAGGATTTCCCGCACCTTGTCTACGGGCATACCCATGCTCTTGGCGATCTCCTCGGGGGAGGGATCGTGGCCCAGCTCCTGGAGGAGCTGGCGGGAGACGCGGATGACCTTGTTGATGGTCTCCACCATGTGTACCGGGATGCGGATGGTGCGCGCCTGGTCGGCAATGGCGCGGGTGATGGCCTGACGGATCCACCAGGTGGCGTAGGTGGAGAATTTGTAACCCTTGGTATAGTCGAACTTTTCCACCGCCTTGATCAGACCCAGGTTGCCCTCTTGGATCAGGTCGAGGAACTGCATCCCGCGGCCCACATACCGTTTGGCGATGGACACCACTAAGCGCAGGTTGGCTTCCGCCAGCTTTTGCTTGGCGCGCTCGTCGCCGTCGGCCATCTTCTGGGCCAGGGCGATTTCCTCATCCGGGTTCAGCAGCGGAACTTTGCCGATCTCCTTGAGATACATGCGCACGGGATCGTCGATGCTGAAATTGTCCACCAAGGTGTTGGGATCGACCAGCTCTTCTTCCTCGATCTCGGCAATCTCCTCTATGGGGGGCTCCGCTTCGTCCAGGATATCGGGGGGATATTCCTCGGCCGCAGTGTCGATGCCCAGCTGCTCCAGGGAGTCGTAGACGTTGTCCAGCTGGTCGCTTTCCAGGTTCATGTCGTCCAGCACCTCGGCCAGCTCCGCCGCCTCCAGGCGGCCCTTCTTGCAGCCCCTGGACAGAAGCTCGCGCAGCTTTTCATTGTTTTGGATGATCGCGGCGGCGGGGAGGGCGGCGATGGCCTTGTCGTCTAACTTGACCGGGGTGCGGAGTTTGGTTTCCTGCGCCTCGCTTTGGACGGCCTTGTCCGTTTTTACGGTCTTTTCCACAGTCGGTTTTGTCTTTTTCTCAACGCTCTTTTTTTCGTTAGCCATTCAGCTTTCCTCCATATTGCTTTTTCTCTTTGTTTTTTTCGATGGCGGCGGCCAAAAGGTCTGCGGCGCTGCTTTGACAGCGCCGGTCCGCCTCGATGTTTACGGTCGTTATGTAATCGCGCAGGGCTTTGTCCCGTTCCGTGCGGCTTTCCGGCCGCTGGAGCACAGCGGTGATGTGGTTCATTTCTTCCCCTGTCAGTTCTTCCGCCAGCAGGGAAAGGTGGGGCTGCCGCCCTTCCTGCAGGGCCGACAGCAGCGTCTGGTAGACCTTGGCCAGCAGCGGAGAGGAAAAACGTTCCGGTGCGATGGGCGGGGCGCCGGTGAAAAGGGCGCTGTCCAGCATCAAAAGGCGAATAATCCCCTCCTCGGCCAGGGCGGAGCGCAGGTTTTCATACCGGCTGCCGCGTTCCTTCGGCTGCAGCTCCATGGCGGGATTCAGATCCCGCCGGGCCTGCTGCTTGCGCTCCTCCTTCTGGCGGGCGGAAAAGGCGCGGCGGGCCTCGGATAAGATGGCGTCCTTGCTGATGCCGCACGCTTCCGCTGCGCGGGCGGCGTAGACCTCCCGCTCCGCAGAGCTTTCCAATGTGGCGATCAGGGCGCTGACGGCCCGGGAGTACGCGACCCGCTGGTCGTCCGCACTGAGGTCGTACTGTCCGGCGATTTCCGCCATGCGGTATGCCACGCCGTTTTCACTGCCGCTGAGAAGGTGTTCAAAGGCGGCGGCACCGTGATTTTTGATGAAATCGTCGGCGTCCTGCTTCATGGGCTTGCCGTCCTCCATCCGGTTGGGCAGCTGAAGGACGCGCACGGTAAATTCGGAGTGGTTCAGCAGCTCCAGGGCCCGCTCCGTTGCCAGCTTTCCGGCGTTGTCGTTGTCGTAGCAGAGGACGATCTCCTTGGTGTAGCGGGAGAGCAGGCGGGTCTGCTCCACCGTCAGGGCGGTGCCCATGGAGGCGACCGCGTTGTCGAACCCGGCCTGGTGGAGGGTGACCACGTCCAGGTTCCCTTCACACAGGATGATGTTGGGCCGTTTAGATTTTCGGACCAGGTTGATGGCGTACAGCGCGCGCCGCTTGCTGTAGGCGATGGTCTCGGAGGTGTTCATGTACTTTGGCTCCGAGCCGTCCAGCACGCGGCTGCCGAAGCCGATCACATCGCCGCGCACGTCGATGACGGGGAGCATCAGGCGGTTGCGGAATTTGTCATACAGCCGTCCGCCCTTGCCCTGTACCGCCAGTCCCGCGGCGATCAGCTCGGCTTTGGTGTAGCCCTTTTCCGTCATGGCGGCGATCAGCGCGTCCCAGCGGTCTACGGATGCGCCCATGCCGAAACGCGCCGCCGTCCGCGGGGTGATCCTGCGCCGGTCAAGGTAGGCCTGTACGGCCTGGCCGTCCGGGCTTTGGAGGGTCTGGTAGTAAAACCGGGCGGCGTCCTTGTTCAGCGCCAGCACCCGCTGGCGCAGGCGGCCGGCCTCCCGGCTCCCGCCCGTTTCCTCCGGGACTTCCAGATTGGCCCGCTTGGCAAGAAACCGCACGGCGTCGGGGAAGGAGAGGTTCTCCTCGTCCATGATGAAATTGATCACACCGCCGCCCTTGCCGCAGCCAAAGCAGTAATAGGCCTGCTTTTCCGGCGAGACGGAGAAGGAACCGGTCTTTTCGCTGTGAAAGGGGCACAGGCCGAACAGGGTGCCGCCCTTTTTTTTCAGCTGGACATAGTCGGAGATCACGTCCACGATATCGCTTCGGGCGACCAATTCATCCAGGAAACGCGCCGGAAATGCCATGCTTTTCCTCCTTCCAAGAAGTGTGACCGAAAAGAGCGTCTTTTATTCCGCTTTCGTTTCCGTTTGCTTGTCTACTATTTTTAATATACGAATCTATTTTCTTTGCTTAGATCTAAAAATAAGCCATAGTCCATGTAACTCCAAAAAACATTTCAAAATCTTCTATTATTCTGCCAACTGCCGTAGATAATTTTTTCTTATTCATTTTTCTCTTCTGTATGTATTATATTCTTGCTTTTATCATAAAATTTCATTATTCTATTGTCAATAATCTAAAATCCTGTAACGTCAAAAATTCCGAAATCCCATATGGAATTTCGGAATTTTCTCCCTATATCCTAATTTTCTGTCTCCCCGGCGCTTTTATTTTCCACATCCAAAGCATCCTTTAACTTTTTCTTCTCATCCACACGCTCTCTGCCGTAGGTCTTCATATATTTCCGCACCTTCCCTGCAAGCTGGGGGGTAATGGCATCGGGCTTTGCCCGCCATTTCCAGTTGCATCCCAAAGTGGACGGGGTATTCATTCTGGCTTTGCTGCCCAGTCCCAAAAGATCCTGCATAGGCACAACCGCAAGGTCGCTGACACTTGCCCATGCCCCCCGCATCATGCCCCAGTTATAGCCTTCCTCCTGAGTCAAGTTAAAATAGCGTTTTGCAAAGTTCACGCTCTCCCTGGGAGCCGTTTTCATCCATCCAAGAATCGTGTCATTGTCGTGGGTTCCCGTGTAGACCACGCTGTGGCTCTGGTAATTGTGGGGAAGGTAATCACTCTCCTCCCTGGTGTCAAAGGCAAACTGAACCAGCTTCATCCCAGGGAATCCGGAGTCCTTCACCAATTTCAACACGGAGGGGGTCAAAAAGCCCA
>CANSLL010000087.1 GCA_947647695.1 uncultured Clostridia bacterium
TGCCTCACCGCGCATTACATATTGTACTTTACAATGTATTGCAATTTGTGATATAAATATGCAAGACGATGTGAAAGACAATTTTGGCGTAGGAGGTAGAACATGGATTATTTTGAAAGAGTATTGCTGAACTTTTTGAGCAAAAGTAAGATTAAACTGGAGATTACCGATTTTGATATGGACGGTTTTTCCAAAGCGATGCACTGGGACATGAAACATAAATTAGATGCCGTTGAAGCAATCGTCTTTGATGACAGTGGCACGATGTCTGATGCGGAAAAGATAGCGGAGCTCAAACTGTGTTTCGAGGAAAATTTTTGACATAAAGGAATGATCCCCCATGAAAAAGCAAAACCTGTCCCAGCAGACAGCCCGAAAACTGTACAACCTCATCGCGGCGGAAAAGCGCCTCGCCCCCGGCGAAAAATTGCCCAACGAGCTGGACCTGGCCCGGGAGATGGGCGTCAGCCGGGCCACGCTGCGGGAAGCCATCCGCACGCTGGCGGTCCGGGGCGTGCTGGAAGTGCGCCGGGGCAGGGGGACGTTTGTGTCCGCCCAGGTGGAGGAGATCGACGACTTTGGCTTTTCCGATTTGGAGCGCCTGCGGCCCCAGCTCAAGGACCTGTTTGAACTGCGGGCCATCTTTGAGCCCGGCGCGGCCCGTCTGGCCTGCCGCCGGGCCACGGAGGAAGAGCTGGCGGACATCCTGGCAAAGGGCGCGGCGGTGGAGCGCTGTATCCGGGCCGGGCAGGACCGCACGGACGCGGACCGGGAATTTCACGCCGCCATCGTCCGGGCGACCCACAACGAATTTATGATGCGCCTGCTGCCCACGATCAACCAGGCTGTCGCCACCGCCATCGCCGCGGGGGAGCGCGGCGCGGAGCTGGCGGAGGATACGCTGCGGGACCACGCATTGCTGATGGACTTTTTCCGCAAGCGGGACGAGATGGGCGCGGAATACGCCATGGCGATCCACATGCGCCACAGTATGGACGTGCTGGGCATCGTGGAGGGGTAAAGCGGCCTGAATAAATTTTTGTTTGCGGTGTTTACAAAAACAATGCGGGTGGTATATAATCTATCATCATCAAAGAAAAAAGGGACCCGGCTGTCGAAAATAAGAATATGATTCGGAATATTTGGATTTTAATATACAAAATATAATCAGAAGGGGAGCGACTCGCATGAAAGAGATTTTGGTACTCAACGGCAGCCCACGGGTGCGGGGCAATACGACCGCGCTGGTGGAGGCGTTCGTGCGGGGCGCGAAGGAGGCGGGCCATCGGGTCCATGTATGCAAGATACAGGAGATGAACATCCATCCCTGTATCGGCTGCCTCCAGGGCGGCAGGGACCCGGAAAGCCCCTGCGTCCAGAAGGACGGCATGGAGGAAATCTATGCCCTGTACCGTCAGGCGGACTACATCGTGTTTGCGTCCCCGCTCTATTTCTGGAGCTTTACGGCGCAGCTGAAAATGGTGATCGACCGCCTGTTTGCGGTGATGGAAGGCCCGGCGAAGGATGGTACGCCGGCGTATCAGTCCAATCTGACGGCGAAGAAGTGTATGATGATCGTCCCGGCGGAGGAGGACCACGACGCGAATTTTGAACTCATCAACCAGTATTACGACGGGTACCTGGCCCGTATGGGCTGGGAGGACGCGGGGCGTCTGCTGGTGGGCGGCTTGATGCAGGTCGATGATATTGCGAAAAAGCCGAACATCCTGATGCGGGCCCATGATCTGGGAAAATCAATCGACTGAGGAACCAGAGCCGCCCAGCGGAGGAACGACCGTCCCCGCCGGGCGGCTTTTATTTTTACGTTTGGTTTTGTTTGGTTTTGACCGGCCAAACCTTTGGAGCGCAGGGACTCTACCGCTGGTCGATTGACTTTGGCGGCGGGCGGGGCTATCATGGCGGAAAAGGAGTTGACCGCGGTGAACGAATGGGACAAGGCAAAGACCGGTGCGTTTCTGGCGCAGCTGCGCCGGGAAAAGAACATGACGCAGAAGGACCTGGCCGGACGGCTCTATGTGACCGACAAGGCCGTGAGCAAATGGGAGAGGGGCTTGAGTATGCCCGACGCGTCCCTGCTGCTGCCCCTGGCGGAGATTTTGGGTGTAACGGTCACGGAGCTGCTCCGGGGGGAGCGCATCGACGAGGACGCGTCCATGGAGCGCGGCGAGGTGGACGCGCTGGTGGGACAGGCGGTCCGCCTGTCGTCCGGGGAAGGACCGGTGCGGCGGGGGAGTCCCCTATGGCGTCGGCGCTTTGGACTGTGCGTCCTGGCGGCGGCGGCGGAGACGCTGCTGCTGGTCCTGCTGGGCCGCACATGGGAAGAATTGCTGTTTGTGGACTATTCCCTGGTGGTGATCCTGGCGCTGGTGTTTGCCGCCCATTTTTGCTGTTTTGCCCGGGAAACCCTGCCCCGGTACTACGATGAAAATCAGATCAGCGTCTATTACGACGGCGCTTTCCGCATGAATTTCCCGGGAGTGTATTTTAACAACCGCAACTGGCCTTATATCCTCCGCGCCTGCCGCGTCTGGCTGCTGGCGCTGGCGGTGGGATGGCCGGTGGTGTATCTGCTGCTGGGCGGTCTTTTGACATCCCTGCCCGTGCGGATGGCGCTGGTGATGGCGGCGGTGTTTAGCCTGTTCGTCCCCATTGCCGTGGCGGCGCGGCGGCACTCGTGAGTTTGCGGGGAATCGGGAAAAGAATCCTGACGTGAAACTGTTTTGGAAAAGGTTTGCCGGAAAGGATTTGCTTTTTTGTGGGCGCTGCTTTATAATAAAAAACCAGTCCGCTGTGAAAGGAGATTTACCACGGATCGAGGAGGCGCCATTGAAATAATGAAGGAACAGATGCAAATCAAATTAAGCCCCTTGGAGGACGCGGACCGGGACCGGTTTGTCCTTGACAATCAGGAGGCGTTTCGTTACGGTGCGCTGGAGGAGTTCGGCGTGCGGGACGAACACTTTGAAGAGGACGGGGAGATCATCTCCAGAAAGACCATTGAAGCGTCCATTGAGGAACCGGGAGCGGAGGCTTACCGGATCATCGTTGACGGGGAAAAGGTCGGCGGAGTCGTTTTGCAGATCGATAACGAGACAAGGCACAATGAGCTGATGCTGTTTTTTGTCAGCCCCACCGCCCACGGCAGGGGAATCGGACAGGCGGCCTGGCGGGCGGTCGAGCAGCTGCACCCGGAAACGGAGGTCTGGGAAACCTGCACGCCGTATTTTGAGAAGCGGAACATCCATTTTTATGTGAATTGCTGCGGGTTCCACATCGTTGAGTTTTTCAATGAAAAGCACCTGGGGCCTGAGGACCCGGACGGGGCGGCGGGAGACGGCGCGCCCAATGATGAGATGTTCCGGTTTGAAAAGGTCATGAAATGAGCGCGCGCAAGCGGCGGCGCGGCGGAAGGTCCGGGGAGCACGGGGATGGAGACAGTAGCCCTGAAAGCCGGGAAACAAACTGTAGAAAAAGAAAAAACGCACAGGCAAAGACGCCGTCTTTGCCTGTGCGTGCTTTTTTGTTGTTGTGGGAATCACGGTGCGGGTGGCGTCTCTTCCGTATCGGGCGGCGTGCCCGCAGGATCGGACGGTGGCGCGTCCCCAGATGGGGCGCTGTCCGTTGCGCTGCTTTCCTCGGAAGGGGTTTGCGTACCGTCGTCTGACGCATCGCTGGCCTCGGGCAGGGCGGCGTCCTTGGAGGACTCCCCGCCTGCGGCCTCCTCCGGCGATTCGTGGTTGAGGATGGCCATCATCTCCGCGCCGGTGATCGTCTCGCGCACCAGCAGGTAGTTGGCGATGGCGTCCAGCATCTCGCGGTTTTCCTCTAAGATTTGGATCGCGCCTTCAAAGCAGCGGTTCAGGACCTCGCGGATCTCGCCGTCCACCTGGGCGGCGGTATCCTGGGCGCAGGTCATGCCCATCTGGCCGTCCAGATATTGATTCTGCACCGTAGCCAGGCCCATGACGCCAAACTTGTCGCTCATGCCGTACATGGTGATCATTTTGCGGGCCAGGTCCGTGGCGCGCTCGATGTCGTTGGATGCGCCGGTGGTCATGGTGTTGAAGGCGACGCGCTCGGCGGCCCGTCCGCCCAGCATGGTGCGGATCTCGGCGTAGATCTCGTCCCGGTCCATGAGGAAACGCTCTTCTTCGGGCGTCTGCATGGTGTACCCCAACGCGCCTTGGGTATGGGGGACGATGGTGATTTTCTGGACCGGCTCTGTGCCCTTCTGCTTGGCGGCGACCAGGGCGTGGCCCACCTCGTGGTAAGCGATGAGCCGCTTTTCCTTTTCCGTGAGCACGGTGCCCTTTTTCTCCGTACCGGCGATGACCGTTTCAAAGGAGACCAGCAGGTCGTTTTGATTGACCGCGTGGCGTCCCAGACGCACGGCCCGCAGGGCCGCTTCGTTGACGAGGTTTGCCAGGTCCGCGCCCACGCAGCCGGCGGTGGCCTGGGCGATCTTGTTCAGGTCCACGTCCTCGGACAGGCGGATGTTCCGCGTATGCACCTGCAAGGTGGCCAGACGGCCCGCCAGGTTCGGGCGGTCCACGGTGATGCGGCGGTCGAACCGGCCGGGGCGGAGCAGGGCCTTGTCCAATACCTCCGGGCGGTTGGTCGCGCCCAGGACGATGATGCCCTTGCCGGGGTCGAAGCCGTCCAGCTCGGACAGGAGCTGGTTTAGCGTCTGTTCCCGCTCGTCATTGCCGCCGCCGAATTTGCTGCCGTCGCGGCTCTTGCCGATGGTGTCGATCTCGTCGATAAAGATGATGCACGGGGCGACCTTGGACGCCTCCTTGAACAGATCGCGCACGCGGGACGCGCCCACGCCCACGAACATTTCCACAAAGTCCGAACCGGAGATGGAGAAGAAGGGGACCTTCGCCTCGCCCGCCACGGCCTTGGCCAGCAGCGTCTTACCGGTACCGGGGGAGCCGACCAGCAGCGCGCCCTTGGGCAGCTTTGCGCCGATGGCGGTATATTTGCCGGGATTGTGGAGGAAGTCGATGATCTCCACCAAGGATTCCTTGGCCTCGTCCTGGCCTGCCACGTCGGCAAAGGTGACGCCCGTGGTCTTTTCCATATAGACCTTGGCGTTGGATTTGCCCACGTTCATCATACCGCCCATGCCGCCTTTGCCGCCGATGCCGCGGAACATGAAAAAGGTCAGCAGGATGATCAGCGCGAAGGGCAGCAGCGACAGCAGTACGCTCAGGACGGGGGACATCTCGGCGACGTAGGGCTTGGTGTAAGGGATGTCATGCTCGTCCAGCAAAGGCAGGAGCGCGCCGTTGTTGAGGATGCTGGTGTACAGCGTGATGCCGCCGGTCAGCTCGCGGCCGTTCTCGTCGGTGTAAATAAAGCCGCGCACGGGGGTGATGTTGATCAGCTTGTCGGTGAAGCTGACGGAGCGGACTTCGCCGTTTTCCACCATGGCGATAAAATCGCTGTAGCCGATCTCCGCGCGGGAAGACCGCTGCTGGTTGCTGCGCAGGGCGTTGCCGGACATATAGCTGATGACCACGGTCAAAAACAGCGCCCAGGCGATCAGGGTGATCAGACCGGAGAAATTGCCGTTGCCTTTCTTTTTATTTTGGTTGGGATTGGATGGCATAAAGCGCCTCCTTTTGAATGGAAGATCGTTTCAAAACAGCCCGAAGACGGGACGGGATTTGAACGGAAAAGCGGGCCCGGCGCCGAAAGCCGCCGGGCGGTTTTCGGATGCGTCCCTAAGAAAACTCATCATATCTTAACACAATTTGACCGAACATACAAGTTATTGATGAAAGGGAGTTGTAAAATTTCTGTAAATACTCTTTTTTCGCTGGCTTTGGTATGGTATACTGTATGCGGTGAAATTGCCGCACCGGCGGTTTGGGACGCGTTTTGCGCCCGCCGCCGTGATTTTTCCCGGAATGCCGGGACTTTGGGAGACGGAGCGATGGAAAAGAAGAAAATGGAGCGCCGCAGGCGGAGCGAGGAAAAGCCGTTTAGAGACGGCGTTACCGCGGAGGCGGACGCGGACAGCGGGGCGGACGGCCTGATCGAGGGGCGCAACGCCGTTGCGGAAGCGCTGCGCGCCGGTACGGCTGTGGACAAGCTGTATGTTTCCCGGGGCGATACGGACCGCACCCTGGGCCGGATCGCGGCGGAGGCCCGGCGTCTTGGGATCGTGGTGGTGGAGGCGGACCGGCATAAGCTGGACGCCATGAGCCGCACCCATGCCCATCAGGGCGTGATCGCCGTGGCGGCGGTCCGGGCCTACGCGGAGGTGGCGGACATTTTTGCGTCGGCTGCGGCAAGGGGAGAAAAGCCCTTGATCGTGGTGTGCGACGAGCTGACCGATCCCCACAATCTCGGCGCGGTCATCCGCACGGCGGAGTGTGCCGGGGCCCATGGCGTCATCATCCCCAAGCGCCGCAGCGCGGGGCTGACGGCGGTGGTGGCAAAGACCAGCGCCGGGGCGGTGTCTTATCTGCCCGTGGCCCGTGTGGCGAATATCCCGGCGCTGCTGAAGGAGCTGCAAAAGCAGGGCGTATGGATCTTCGGTGCGGCGGTGGGGGGCACGACCGGTTTGTATGAGGCGGATCTGAAAGGGCCTGCCGCCATTGTGATCGGCAATGAAGGCAGCGGCATGAGCCGCCTGACGGCGGAAGGATGCGATTTTCTGGTCAGCATCCCCATGCGGGGCCATATCTCGTCGCTGAACGCTTCGGCGGCTGCGGCGATCCTGCTGTATGAGGCGGTGCGCCAGCGCAGCTTGTAACAGCCCCGTCCGGGATGCAGGCCGGAGCGGATGAATACGAAATGAAGGAATCTCTCCCGATGGAAGACAAGGATTTTGAAAAATACATAAAAAAAGACAACGCTTTCGATACGCGCAAGCTGTTGGAGGGCGTGGAGCTGTCGGAGGAGACCATCGCGGAGATCGATCTGGAGGAGATCCTGTCCGAGTACGGCACGCGGAAAATCAAGCCGCCGGTGTATCTGGACGAAGTGTGGGTCAATGAGAGCTACGTTCCCCAGCCGGTCTACACGGACCCGGCGCCCGCGGAACCCGCGCCGGAGGGGGAACAAGCGCCCCGGCGGATGCCGGAGCGCGCGCCGTCTCTGCCGGAGGAGGCGGGGAAGGGACCGGCGCCTGGGACCGGTCCTTTGCCGAAGCGGGACCGGGACGTTCCGCAAGCGGCGCCTTCGGAAGAGCCGGCCGCGGGCTATGCCGTCCCTTTGGAGGACGTGATGGCCCAGGTGGTGGGCTCGGTGCTGAAGGAAGAGGAGGAACGACGTCAGGTGGCGCAGCCGGTGGTACGCCGCGGCCTGTTTTCCCGCCGCCTGCGCCGGGAGGATACAGAGCCGCTCACCCTCGCGGTGGATGAGGAGGAAGAGCAGGAAGAAGTCTCCTATGTGGAAGAAGAGGAGCCGGACGAGGCATTCGACGACGGCCCGGAGCGTAGCGTTCAGGATGCCGTGGCAGATTACCACCCGCGCTATAAGCGTCTGCGCAAGCGGATGTTTGCGGCGCTGCTGACGGGGATCCTCGCCTGTGCCTTTGCCCTGGTGGAACACAGCGGCGCGGCGGCGGAGTATTTGACGCGGGAGATCAGCACGGGCGTTTTTGCGGCGCTGCTGGCCGTGGAATGCGTGATCTGTTTTCCTGTCTTTACCCGGGCGGCGCGGCAGCTGTTCCGCCGCCGGTGTGCGCCGGAGCTGCTGGTGAGCCTGTTTGCCCTGGTCACCCTGGGCGACTGCGCGGCGGTGTACTATTGGCCGGAGCGCTGCGCCAACCTCCCCTTTGCGCCGGTGGCGGCCATGGCGCTGTATTTTACCATGCGGGGCGAGATGCTGCGGCTGCGCGGACTGCGGGATTCCTGTCATATGGCCGGGTATCAGAAGGAGCCTTATGTGGTCACCGCCGTGACGGGGGGCTTTCGCAAGCAGTCCTGCGGCACGGAAGGGTTCATCCGTATGGCAGACCGGGAAAGCGAGCAGGAGGGCTGGTACCATTTGCTGCTGCCGGTGATTTTGACGGCCAGCACCGTCTTTGCAGTTCTGGCCGTGACAAACCAGATGGAGTGGGACAATTTCCTCTGGTGCTGGTCGGCGATTTTAGGCGCTGCGTCCTCCTTTGCTTTTACGGCGGCTTTCGGCGCGCCCCTGGGCAAGCTGGCGCGGCGGCTGCAACGGGACGGCTGTGCGGTTTCGGCCTACAGCGGTGCGCGGATGATGTACCGCAAGGGAAGCATGATTTTGACGGACAACGACCTTTTCCCGCCGGGCACAGTGTTTATGAACGGCATGAAGGTCTATGCCCACGATGCCATTCAGGCGGTGTCCTATGCGGACAGCCTGCTTTGCGCCAGCGGCTGCGGACTGCGCCAGGTCTTTGACGATCTGTGCCGCAGCCAGGGCGGTCACACCTATCCTGTGGAGGATTTCAGTTATTATCAGGAGGGCGGCATCGCCGGGACCATCCGCGGCGAAAGCGTGATCCTGGGGCGGTCGGATTTTATGGCCCAGATGGGTGTGCGCCTGCCGCGGGAGATCAAGCTGCAAACGGGTGTGTTTTTGGCGGTGGACAAGGAGCTGGTGGCGGTCTTTGCCGTCAAGTATATGGCGTCGGACAATGTGGACGCAGCCCTGCAAGCCGTGCTCCACAACGGGATCAAGCCGGTCTTTGCTGTGCGAGACTTCAACATTACGCCGGCGCTGATCAAACGGAAGTTCAAGGTCAATACAAAAAAGAAGTGCCTGTATCCCGACCTCTCCGAACGGCTGGCCCTTTCCGAGCGGGAACAGGAGAGCAACGGACGCGCCGCCGCCCTCATCTTCCGGGAGGGATTGATGCCCTATGCGGAAACAGTGATCGGCGGGAAGCGGATGCATGGCGCTGTGCGCAAGGGCTGCGCCTGGGCGCTTTTGGGCAGCATCTGCGGTACCCTGATGGCCTTTTATCTCACCTTTGCCGGGGGCTTCCAGGTACTCAACCCGCTGTCCTTACTGGTGTTTCAGCTGCTGTGGTCGGTTCCCTCCGCCTGTGTCAACGGCTGGGTGACCCAGTATTGAGCCGGGGAAGAAAAACCACGCCGGCGGGGAAAGAACAGGTAAAAATCACGAACAGGAATTCGGGGGAAAGAAACGGCTTTTCCCCGGATTCTTTTTCTTTTTTGAATTTTTTTCCATGATTCTCCTCTTGTTTTTAGAAACGCTTCGGCAGTTTGCCGGGATGGGGTTGGGATCTTACGCTAAAAATAAAAGCGGTGTTTGAAAAAATTTA
>CANSLL010000088.1 GCA_947647695.1 uncultured Clostridia bacterium
CTGTCCTGCCTGTTGCACTTCGTTTGAAATCAGTGATTTATTCAGAGTTTCCCTTATCTTCACACCGTCCAGGAGGCCGAGGGCGCAGATTACGAGCCCATTACCCTGGCGGCGGTGCCCCTGGGCGTGGTCCGCGCCTCCCTGCCCCTGGGCGATCTGACCACGGCCAACGCCTTTGATATCCTGCCCCTGGGCAAGGGACCGGACGGGCGCATCGGCTATCCGTTGGTGAGCGTGTATCTGACCGGTCGGGAGCTGAAGGACGCGGCGGAAATCGACGCATCCGTCGGCGAGATGCTGGGCTATGCGCGGCTGTATACCGCGGGGATCACTTACACCTGTAATCCCGAGCGTATGATCCTGGACCGGGTCACGGAGGTCAAGATCCTCAACGAGGACGGCAGCGAAGCCTGGCCCGCGCCGGACCGGCTGTACCGGGTGGTGACGGACCTGTACTCGGCCCAGATGTTTGCCTCGGTGCAGGAGCAGGCCTACGGGCTGCTGAAGATCGTGCCCAAGGATCAGGACGGCAACGAGATCACGGATTTTACCCAGGCGATCGTGCGGGACAAAGACGGCAACGAGATCAAGGCGTGGCAGTGCGTGGCGACGTATCTTTCCTCCTTCCCCGCGGGAGCGGACGGCGTGAGCGTTGTGCCGGAGGCTTACGCCGAACCGGCGGGCCGCAAGGTCATTGCACCGGACGCCAGTCTCGGCGCACTGTTCAGCAACCCCGGCACGACGACGTCCATCGGCATCGCCCTGTTCGTGGGCATTCTTGTGGCGGGCTTCGCCCTGGCGCTGCTGATCGTGCGCCGGATGCACCGCCGCCAGAGCATCGAGCCGGAACATCTGTAACGGGTGGAAATCAGCTCTGTTTGCGGGATCGCAAAACGAAAATTGTTTTTGATGCAGCCTGCAAAAGCCCTTCGCAAAAAAGTGACAAAACCTCTCTTTTGACACGCTGAAAAAGCGCCGCCGGAACGTTTTGTTCCGGCGGCGCTTTTTTTGATTCCATTCAGTTTTCCCAGTCCCCGTCTTCCTCCCGCCAGGAAACGTAGGCGTTTTCCTCCGCGCTGTCCGCCAGGACGCGGCGCAGGCGTTCCGCGTACTCGCCCAGATGGGCGTCCAGGGCCGCGGGATTGACCAGGACGATTTCCGTCTCCTCGCGGACCTCGCCCAGGCAATCCTTCAGGGCGTCCAGATTCTGTCCGTACCAGACCGGCAGGTCCAGCGCTACGGCCAGGCGGCGGTGGAGCGCTTCGCGGTCGGGCAGCGCAGCGCCGTCCAGGATAATGGTGTTCATGATGGCTCTTCCTCCCCGTACAGCAGCTCAAAGGACCCATAGTGATCCTCGGTGTAATAGATCAGGCCGTCGTTGGAAAAGACGATGCGTTTTGCGCCCCGCCGGTCCGCGCCCAGGGTATCGATGTCGCATTCGGTATAGCTGCGGCCGTCCGCTTCGGGGAGCAGGCCTTCATAGTTGCCGAAGCGCCCGCCGCCGATGCACATCCCCGACGCGTAGGGCTCCAGGGAACCGCCCTCCCAGCCCAGGGCCTCCGCTTCTTTTTTCGTGATAAAGTTATCCGGCAGGCAGCCGTACAGGTGGATATACAATGCCACGTCCTCTTTGGTCGTGTACGCGCCGTCCTCGTCCAGCGCGGGCGCGTCCTCCTCCGGGTCTGTGCCCTCCTCCGGCGGCAGGACGCCGTCCAGCTCGCTGACGCTGCTGTCATAGGGCGCGCCGGAACCGCCGGCGTCCTCCGGGCCGCCGCAGGCCGTCAAAGACAGGGCCGTGACCGCGGCCAGCAGCAGCAGAATCCATTTTTTCATGGGGGTTCCTCCGTATGTATGATTTGTTAGGATAAGCATACCATACTTTTGCGCCCGGGAACATTACAGTTTCATGACAAATCTGCCAAAAAGCGGATTTTTTGGAAAAAGGGTGCTATAATCGCTTGGAAAATTTGAAACAGGGAGTTGATCTGTTATGAGGAATACAAACACGAAAAAACAGGATGCGGGCTGCGTGGCAGCGGGACGGCCGTATCCTCTGGACTGACCCTCTCATCCGCGCCGGACGGCGCCGTTCCCCGTTCGGACCAGTCAAACAGAAAGGAACGCAATTTGATCACCATTACAACGGAACAAAACACCGCGATCGTTTACGCGGACACCTTGGACAGCGGCGCGGCGGGCCTGATCCGCGCCCTGTGCGCCAGCCCCGCCGCTGCGGGGAGCACCATCCGCGTCATGCCCGACGTCCACGCGGGCAAAAACTGCGCCGTCGGCGTCACCATGACGGTCCGCGACCGGGTTGCCCCCGGTCTGGTGGGCGTGGACATCGGCTGCGGCATGACCGTGTGCGCTGTCCGCGGCAAGCATCTGGAGCTGCAAAAGCTGGACGCCGTCATCCGCGACCGGGTCCCCGCGGGACGGGCCGTGCGCGCCGTGCCCCATCCCTTCGGGGAAAACGTGTCCCTGGACGCGCTGCACTGCGCCTGCCATATCCGGCGGGAGGCGGTCCTTTGCAGCGTCGGGACCCTGGGCGGCGGCAACCACTTTATCGAACTGGACAAGGGGGAGGACGGGCAGCACTATCTGATCGTCCACTCCGGCAGCCGCCGTCTCGGCGCATCCGTCGCCGCCTTTTACCAGGAGGCGGCCCACCGCCAGTGCGGGGCCGATGTCCCCTATGCCCTGGCATATGTCACGGGACGGCTGATGGAGGAATACCTCCACGACATGGCCATCGTCCAGGCCTTCGCCGCAGAAAACCGCCGGGCGATCCTTCGCGAGATCGTGCAGGCCATGAAGCTGAAAACGGGCGAGACCTTCACCACCGTACATAATTACATCGACCCCGATACCATGATCCTGCGCAAGGGCGCGGTATCCGCCGCCGCGGGCGAGCGGTTCCTCCTGCCCATGAATATGCGCGACGGCTGTCTGCTCTGTACCGGCCGGGGCAACGGCGATTGGAACCAATCCGCGCCCCACGGCGCGGGGCGGCGTATGAGCCGGTCCGACGCCCGCAGCCGCTTTACCCTGTCCCAATACAAAAAGGAGATGGCGGGCATCTACACCACCTCCGTCAGCCGGGAGACCTTGGACGAGTGTCCCATGGCCTACAAACCCATGGAGGAGATCGCCGCCGCCATCGCCCCCACAGCGGAGATCGTGGAGCGCCTGCGGCCCGTATACAGCTTCAAGGCCGGAGAGGAGGCGCGGGACCGGTGATCTATCAGATCAGCGTAGGCCAGGGGCCTGTGGAGTGCGAACTGGGCGCGGCCAAGCTGCTGGCCTACCTCCGGCGGCACTACGGCGCGGCGGTGCTGGACGCCACCCCCGGCGCGCTGCCGGGAGGCTTTCGTTCCGTGCGCTTTGAAACGGAGGCAGACCTCTCATCCCTGGAGGGCTCCATCCTGTGGATCTGTCAAAGCCCTTACCGCCCGCGGCACAAGCGGAAAAACTGGTTTCTCGATCTCAGCCGGTGCGAACGGAGCGCGGACGTCCCCTTTGCGACGGAGCAGGTGGCCTTTGAGACCTTCCGCAGCGGCGGCAAAGGGGGACAGAACGTCAACAAGGTGGAGACCGGCGTCCGGGCGGTCTACCTGCCCACGGGGCAAAGCGTTGTCTGCACCGAGGAACGCAGTCAGTGGGCAAACCGGCAGCGGGCGCTGTCCCGCCTGCGCCGCCAGTTGGAGGAGGACGCGGCCCGGCGCGCCGCCGCGGAAAAGCGGGAGGACTGGCGCTGCCATACGTCCCTGCAGCGGGGCGGCGCGTCGGCGGTCTTTCGCGGCGAGGATTTCCGCCGCATTCGGTGAGCATGGGGTAAAATTTGCCGGGAAATGGCGAATTTGACAGAAAACGGTCCGTATCAGATAAAACCGGACGGCACACTCTATCGGAAAGCGTCGAACGCTGAACGATAAAGGAGGTGTTTTGAGTGGATATGGGCTTTTATTTGCGGGACCCGAAGCTGTGGAATTATTTCATTTCCCTGCCGTCGCCGGTCCGCGCGGCGCTGCTGCAAAACGATGTGTATGTTTCCACTCTGGGCGAATTGCAGACGATGGCGGAGCATTACCGCAACGAATTGAATCTGTGACGGAAACGAATTTGATTCGGCGTCCCGCCGCGGGGGAGGGCGGGTGTCCGGCCCGGCAAGGGCGCGCCGTCCGTTTCACAATGTCAGAATAGAGGGAACGCCGTCCGAAAACGCCGGGAGCGCAAGACGGCGTTCCTTATTTTGTCCGCCTTTTGGGCAATTTCCCCTTGCGCGGCGGGAAATACTTGTCTAAATGGAAAATTTGAAGTATACTGTTGTCTTGAACATTTGCAGATACAACGGCAGCGCCGGAGCAGGCCGGACGCCGCCGCTTTCAGGAAGGGAACGAAATTTCAGATGAAAAAATCTTACGGCAACGAAAGCATCGCCGCGCTGAAGGGCGCCGACCGGGTGCGCAAGCGCCCCGGCGTCATCTTCGGCTCCGACGGGCTGGACGGCTGCGCCCACGCGGTCTTTGAGATCCTCTCCAACGCCATCGACGAGGCCCGAGAGGGCCATGGCCGCCTGATTACCGTGACCCGCTACGCCGATCACAGCATCGAGGTGGAGGACATGGGACGCGGCTGTCCCGTGGATTGGAATCCCAAGGAAGAGCGCTACAATTGGGAGCTGGTCTTCTGTGAGCTTTACGCCGGCGGCAAATACAACACCAACGGCGGCGACAACTATGAATACTCCCTGGGCCTCAACGGCCTGGGCTCCTGCGCCACCCAGTACGCCTCCCGCTATATGGATGTGACCGTCTGGCGGGACGGCCAGGAGTACGCCCTCCACTTCGAGCGGGGCGAGAACATCGGCGGCCTGACCAGCAAGCCCCTGAGCCGCAAAAAGACCGGTACTCGCATCCGCTGGCTGCCGGACCTGGACGTATTTACCGATATCGCCATCCCGGCGGAGTATTTTAAGGACGTGATGAAGCGCCAGGCCGTGGTCAACGCCGGCGTCACCTTCCGCTTCCGGGACCAGCAGGGCGCGTCCTTTGAAACGGTGGATTACCTCTATGAAAACGGCATCCGGGACTACGCCGCAGAGCTGGCCGGCGAAGGGAGTTTGACCGCCCCCGTGTTCTGGGAGGCGGAGCGCCGGGGCCGCGACCGGGAGGACAAGCCGGAATACAAGGTGCGCCTGAGCTGCGCCCTGTGCTTTTCCAACCGCACCAGCATCCTTGAGTATTACCACAATTCTTCGTTTTTAGAGCACGGCGGCAGCCCGGAAAAAGCGGCGAAGTCCGCCTTCGTCTCCGCCATCGACGCCTATCTCCGTCAGAACGGGAAGTATCAAAAGAGCGAAAGCAAGATCACCTTCAATGACGTTCAGGACTGTCTCGTCCTTGTCTCCAGCTCCTTCTCCACCCTGACCAGCTACGAAAACCAGACGAAAAAGTCCATTACCAACAAGTTTATCCAGGAAGCCATGACGGAGTTTCTGCGCACCAACCTGGAGATCTATTTCATCGAAAACCCCTTCGACGCCGAAAAGATCGCCGAACAGGTGCTCATCAACAAGCGCTCCCGGGAAAGCGCGGAAAAGGCCCGTCTAAACATCAAGAAAAAGCTCTCGGGCAACATCGACATCGCCAACCGGGTGCAGAAATTCGTGGACTGCCGCACCAAGGACGTCTCCCGGCGGGAGATCTACATTGTCGAGGGCGACAGCGCCCTGGGCAGCGTCAAGCAGAGCCGGGACGGGGAGTTCCAGGGCATCATGCCCGTGCGGGGCAAGATCCTGAACTGCCTCAAGGCGGATATGAACAAGATCTTCAAAAGCGAGATCATCACCGATCTGATGAAGGTCCTGGGCTGCGGCGTGGAGGTGGACAGCAAGAAGGTCAAGGATTTGAACGCCTTCGATCTGAGCAACCTGCGCTGGAACAAGGTCATCCTCTGCTCCGACGCGGACGTGGACGGCTTCCAGATCCGCACGCTGATCCTGACCATGATTTACCGCCTGGCCCCTACCCTGATCCGGGAGGGATACGTCTACATCGCCGAGACGCCCCTGTTTGAGATCACCTGCGGTGACAAGACGTGGTTTGCCTATTCCGACCAGGAAAAGGACGAAGTCGTCAAGACCCTGGCGGGGAAAAAGTTCAAGGTGGACCGCAGCAAGGGCCTGGGCGAGAACGACCCGGAGATGATGTGGCTGACCACCATGAACCCGGAGACCCGGCGGCTGATCCGCGTCATGCCCACGGACGCCGAGGCGGCGGCGCAGATGTTCGACCTGATGCTGGGGGACAACCTCCAGGGCCGCAAGGACTACATCGCCGCCAACGGCTACCGGTTTTTGGATCAGATCGACGTATCGTAAATAAAATATACGGCAAGAAGGAGGAGCGAACATGGAATTTTTGCAAGCACATCCCGTTCAGGTCATACTGGGCGTCCTGGCGGCGTATTTTGCGTTGAAGTTTATTTGTGTGGCTTTCAAAATCTGGACGCCCAAGCACCGTCTGGCGACGCTGGATGAACAACAGCTCAAGGGCTGGCGCATTGCGGCGTCTTTGGAGGCGCTGGGTATGGCCCTGCTGTGGCTCGGCCTGCTGCTGGGCCTCGCGCTGACGCCCTACGCCTTTATCCTCACCGCCGCAGGCGCGGTGATCTTTGCCCTGTTCAAGAGCATCCTGATGAAAAAGTATCCCTACATCGACCCCGCCACGGTGAAAAAGAGCGGGAAGAAAAAGAAAAAGTGAACGGTACCGCGGATATGCACGAAACCGGGAGGTAAGGTTCCGCCCTTTCGTGCGCCATCTCCACCATTGATCCATCATTATCATAAAGGAACGAGAGCGAGCTATGCCAAGGAAGAAGAAAACGGATGAAACCACCCCCAAAGTGAACAACCCCAACGTGATGGGCCTGCGGGCCCAGGTGCTGGAGCAGCCCATCACCGAAACGCTGGAGACCAACTACATGCCCTACGCCATGTCCGTCATCGTCTCCCGCGCCATCCCGGAGATCGACGGCTTCAAGCCCTCCCACCGCAAGCTGCTGTACACCATGTACAAAATGGGCCTGCTCAGCGGCGGACGCACCAAGTCCGCCAACATCGTGGGCCAGACCATGCGTCTGAACCCCCACGGCGACGCCGCCATCTACGAAACCATGGTGCGCCTGAGCGTGGGCTACGGCGCCTTGCTCCACCCCTTTGTAGACTCCAAGGGCAACTTCGGCAAGGTCTACTCCCGCGACATGGCCTACGCCGCCTCCCGCTACACCGAGGCGAAGCTGTCTCCCATCTGCGCCGAGCTGTTCCGCGATTTAGATCAGGACGCCGTGGATTTTATCGACAATTATGACAATACTATGAAGGAGCCGGCCCTGCTGCCCACCACCTTCCCCAATATCCTCGTCTCTGCCAACCAGGGCATCGCCGTGGGCATGGCGTCCCAGCTGTGCGGCTTCAACCTGGGCGAGGTGTGTGACACCACAATCGCCTATCTGAAAAATCCCGGCTGTACCATCTCCGATACGCTCCTATCCCCGGATTTCCCCACCGGCGGCGAACTGATCTGCGAACCGTCCGTTCTGGAGACCATCTACCGCACAGGCCGCGGCAGCGTGAAGGTGCGGGCCAAATACCGCTACGACAAGGCGAACAACCTTATTGAGATCTACGAGATCCCCTACACCACCACCATCGAAGCGATCCTGGACAAGGTGGCGGAGCTGATCAAGGCGGGTAAAGCAAAAGAGATCGCCGATATGCGCGACGAAACGGACCTGCGCGGCCTGAAGCTGACCATCGACCTCAAGCGGGGCGCGGACCCGGACAAGCTGATGCAGCGCCTGTACCGCCAAACGACCCTCCAGGACAGCCTGGCGTGCAATTTCAACGTCTTGATTGCCGGGATGCCCCGGGTCATGGGCGTGGGCGAGCTACTCCAGGAGTGGTGCGCCTGGCGGACGGAATGCGTGCGCCGCCGGGTCTACTACATCATGCACAAGAAGATGGACAAGCTCCATCTGCTCAAGGGCCTGAAAAAGATCCTGCTGGATATCGACAAGGCCGTAAAGATCATCCGCGAAACGGACAGCGACGCGGAGGTGGTGCCGAATCTGATGATCGGCTTCGGCATCGACAGTCAGCAGGCAGAGTATGTGGCGGAGATCAAGCTGCGCAACATCAACAAGGAATACATCCTGCGCCGTGTGGAAGAGGTAGACGCCCTGGAGGCGGAGATCGTCGATCTCCAGGACATCCTGGATAAGCCCCAGCGGGTGAAAAAGATCATCATCGACGAGCTGGCGGCGGTGCGCAAGAAATACGCCCAGCCCCGGCGCACGGAGATCGTCTACAGCCACGAGGTAGCGCCCCTGGAAGAAGAGGACGAGACGCCGGACTATCCCGTGACGGTGTTCCTTTCCCGGGAGGGGTATTTCAAGAAGATCACGCCCCAGTCTCTGCGCATGAACAGCGAGCAGAAGTACAAGGAGGGCGACGGACCCGCCCAGAGCTTTGAGGCGACGAACCGGGCCGAGGTCATGTTTTTCACTGACCGCCAGCAGGTCTACAAGACCCGCTTGAGCGAGTTCGACGACGCCAAGGCCAGCATCCTGGGCGACTATCTGCCAAGCAAGCTCTCCATGGACGAAGGGGAGAGCGTCCGGTTCATGGTACTCCCGGAGGACTACAGCGGCCACATGTTGTTTTTCTTTGAAAACGGCAAGGCCGCGCGGGTAGAGCTGGCGGCGTACCGCACCACCTCCAACCGCCGGCGGCTGACGGGCGCGTACAGTGACAAAAGCCCGGTCGTGTGTTTTATGCTGCTGCATCAGGAGCAGGAAGTCGTTTTGTATTCCAGCGAGCCGCGGGCGCTGGTCATCAGCACGGCGCTGCTGGCGCCCAAGACCACCCGCACGACCCAGGGGGTAAATGTGCTGACGATGAAGGCGAAGTACCGGCTGAGCCGGGTTTGTCCTCTGGCAGAGGCGGGCATTGCCAATGTGCCGCGCTATCGCGGCCGCAACATTCCTGCTGCGGGCGCGCTGCTGCGAGATGAGGACGATGGGAATATACAACTGAGTTTGGAGTAAATGTTCCGTTGCACGGAACCGGGGCTTTTTTGTTTTTGCTCCCGGTTTGTAGGAGCACCCATATTGTTAAGTTGATATGACCTATCCCCCCAGGGGCTGCGCGCCCCTGGACCTGCGGTTCCTTTCTGTACGGACAGAAAGGAACCAAAGAGCCGCTTAAGGGACGGCT
>CANSLL010000089.1 GCA_947647695.1 uncultured Clostridia bacterium
GCTGCACGGTTTTATAATCATATACAAATGTAAATTCCGTCTTCCTGTGTAAATATCGAATAATATTCACTGTTTGCTCACCTTTCCTTTGCTGCCGCGGGTGAAAAGCTGTGTGGGGCCTTTTATGCAAACAGTATAACAAAAAGTCTTTACAAATTTGTGAACAACAACAATGGAATATTGCCCAAAATTTCCTGCTCTTTTTCATCGAAATATATAATAATTTCATTCGATTCCGCCGGCAATCTGGTCAATATGCAAAAAGCCCGTGGAACTGCGTCCACGGGCCCGTCGCTCCGTTATTTCAAAACGCCACAACCACGCCGCCGTCGCCGGCATAGACCGTGCTGATGCCGCCGGTGCGGATGATCTCCACTTTTTCAAAGGGCAGCTTTTTGAACAGGAGATTGCGCATATAGATGGCCCGGTCCGGGCAGTTGCAGTGGGAAATGACCAGCGTTCGGTCCTTGATGCCGTATTTTTTCGCCCGCTCCACCGCGGCGTCCGCCAGCTTGCTCAGCCCTTGCTTGATGCTCAGCGCCTGGCCGATCTTATCAATGGTACCGGCGGGCGTCCCCGTCATGATCAGCTTGATGCGCAGCGTACCGGTGATCAGCGCCTGCATCTCATTCAGGCGGCCGTTCTTGCGCAGGTTATCCAGATTTTCCAGCACAAACAGCGTCGTCAGATGGGCGCTCCAATGATCCATTTCCTCGATGACCTGCTGAAAGGACAGTCCCGCGCGGCACAGTTCAAAGAGCTTGATCAGCATGGCGCTCTGCCCCGCGCAGGCGGAATGGGAATTAAAAATATGGATATTCTGCCCCGGATGCTCCTCCAGGTACATCTCCCTAGCCTGGACGGCGCTGTTGTACGATCCGCTCAGCTCCGCCGAAAGGGTGATGACGTAAACGTCGTCCGCCCCCTCAAAGGCATCCATATACCACTGGGGCGCCGGGCATGCGGTGCCCGTCCCCTCCGGGGACGCCGCCATCTTCGCCAGCAACTCCTCCGTCGTCAGCGTGCCGTTGTCCACATATTCCTGGCTGCCCACGCGGATGATCAGCGGTACCATCACATACTCAGGCGCATTCTGTAGTCCGGGCACCGGATCGGTGCAGCTGTCCCCGATAATCTTAAAGCTCATAGGTCATCTCCAAATCCGAATATGGTATCGAAAACTATAATACATCATAATTGTTATTCATAGTATAGCCTTTTTCCCGCGCCTTGTCAATCGAAACAGTGGCGATCCCATGGATTATTTACAAAACCGTCACAATATCTAAAAAAGTCCTCTGTTTTTGGCCGTTCCGCCAGCGTACAAACGGTCTTTGCTCACAGCATAGACGCGCCGCCGAAGCCCCTGGGCAGCAGATCCCCCAACGTACAGCGCTCATAATCGCCCGCATCGTTGGCGCACAGCACGATCAGCGCCGGGGCAAACTCATAGAGCAGCTGGCGGCACATCCCGCAGGGCGTACACAGCTCCCGAGACGAGCCCGCCACCGCCAGCATGACAAAATCCCGCTGTCCTTCGCTGACGGCTTTGCCCAATGCGGTGCGTTCGGCGCACAATCCGCAGGGATAGGACGCGCTTTCGATATTGCAGCCGGTATACACCGCGCCGCCGCCGCACAGCAGCGCCGCGCCCACGGAAAAACGGGAATAGGGCGCATAAGCGTTCTCCCGGGCCTTCAGGGCCATCCGTACCAGCGCTTCCTCCGTCATAACAGGTCCCTCCTCCTATCCTTTCCCAAAGGGTTTCAAAAAAACCAGGCCCGCCTGGCTGTTTCCGCCAAGCGGGCCTGACAAACCGGTATTTGTATCATATCATAACCGCCATCGTTTGAAAAGGGGAACGATGGGCAGACCCGCTCCGCCTGACCCTCAGCCCAGCTCCGCCTGACCGGTGCAGAGCTGATAGTACCGTCCCTGCTCCGCCAGCAGCGCCGCGTGGTCCCCCCGCTCGATGATCTCGCCCTGCTCCAGCACCATAATGGCCTGGGCGTTGCGCACGGTGCTCAGACGGTGGGCGATGACAAAGACAGTGCGTCCCGCCATCAGACGGTCCATTCCCCTTTCGATCAGCTTTTCCGTGCGGGTGTCGATGGAGGATGTGGCCTCGTCCAGAATGAGCACCGGCGGGTCCGCCACCGCCGCGCGGGCGATGGCCAGCAGCTGGCGCTGTCCCTGGCTGAGGTTGCCGCCGTCGCTGGTAAGCACGGTGTCGTAGCCCTGGGGCAGATGGCGGATGAAGGCGTCGGCGTTGGCCAGCTTCGCCGCGGCGACCACCTCCTCGTCCGTGGCGTCCAGCTTGCCGTAACGGATGTTATCGGCGATGGTTCCGGTAAAGAGATGGGTATCCTGGAGCACGATACCCAAGGAGCGGCGCAGGGAATCCTTTTCGATCTCCCGGACATCGATGCCGTCGTAGGTGATGACGCCGCCCTGAATCTCGTAAAAGCGGTTGATGAGGTTGGTGATGGTCGTCTTGCCCGCGCCGGTGGAGCCCACAAAGGCAATCTTCTGACCCGGCTTTGCAAACAGGCTGACGTCCCGGAGGATCACCTTCTCCGGCTCATAACCGAACGCCACATGGTCAAAGCGCACGTCGCCCATCAGGGGGACCAGCGTGCCGTCGGGCTTTTTCCAGGCCCAGTCCTCGGTGCGGCGGTCCGTTTCCACCAGAGCGCCGTTTTCATCGCCGGTGATATTCACCAGGGTCACCTGGCCCGCGTCCGGCTCCGCCGCCTCGTCCATGACCTCAAAGACGCGCTCGGCGCCTGCGATGGCAGCCAGTACCGTATTCACCTGCTGGGACACCTGGGCGATGGGCTGGGACACCTGGCGGGTGTAATTCAAAAAGGCCACCAACGTATCGATCTGGAAGAAGCCCGCGATGGTGAACAGACCGCCGGCGCAGCAGGTAAGGGCGTAGTTGATATGGGAGATATTGCCCATGGCGGGCATCATGGACCCGGCAAAGGCCTGGGCCGCCGAGGCGGACTTGCGGTATGCCTCGTTCAGTCCGTAAAACCCTTCCTTGGCCTTTTCCTCATGATTGAAGACCTGGATGACCTTCTGGCCCTCGATCATCTCCTCGATATAGCCGTTCACCGCGCCGATATCCTTTTGCTGGGCGGCAAAGTAAAAGCGGCTCCGTTTGCCGATCTGCTTGACCACAAAGAGCATCACCGCCAGCATCACCACGGTGATCAGCGTCAGGCGCCAGCTGAGATAGACCATCATGGCCAGCACGCCCGCAAAGGTGAGCACGCCGGAGATCAAGGTGCCGATGCTGTTGTTGATCATCTCGCTGATGGTGTCGATATCGTTGGTATAACGGCTCATGAGCTCGCCGTGGGTGTGCTTGTCAAAGTAGCGGATGGGCAGGGACTGCATCTTTTCAAACAGGTCCCGCCGGATGGCGTACACCGTCTTCTGGGAGACGTGGACCATGATGCGGGCATAGGCAAAGGAGCAGGCTGCGCCCACGGCATACACCGTACCCATCAGGACGAGGACCCGGAACAGGCCCGCAAAATCCCCCTGCAAAATCAGCGCCGTGGCCGGCTTGAGCAGGAACGACCCGCCCACCGTGCAGGCAGTGCTGACCAGAAGGAACACCACTACCAGCGCCAGCAGCAGCTTATAGCGCCCCACATACCGCAGCAGGGAACGCAGCGTCTTTTTCATATCCTTCGGCTTGGCAAACCCGTGGTTCCGCCCGCCGGGACCGTGTCCTTTAGCCATTTGCGCTCCCTCCTTCCTGCTGGGATGTGTATACGTCGCGGTAGATCTCGCTCTCGCGCAGCAGCGTTTCGTGGTCGCCCACGGCGGAGATGCGTCCCTCGTCCAAGACCACGATCTGATCGGCGTCCCGGACCGACGCCACCCGCTGGGCGATGATGATCTTTGTGGTATCCTTCAGCTCCGCGGCAAAGGCAGCGCGGATCTTCGCGTCCGTCGCCATGTCCACGGCGGAGGTGGAATCGTCCAGGATCAGCACCTTCGGCTGCTTCAGGATCGCCCGGGCGATGCACAGGCGCTGCTTTTGCCCGCCGGAGACGTTCACGCCGCCCTGGCCCAGATCCGTGTCGTAGCCCTGGGGCATTCGGCCGATGAATTCGTCCACGCAGGCGGCGCGGCAGGCGTGCTCGATCTCCTCTTGGGACGCGTCTTCCTTGCCCCACAGGAGATTTTCCCGGATGGTGCCGGAAAAGAGGGTGTTCTTTTGCAGCACCATGGCGCAGCTGTCGCGCAGGTGCTCCGTGGTGTACTCCTCCACAGGACGCCCGCCTACGGAGACCGTCCCCTCCGACGCCTCGTAAAGGCGCGGGATCAGGGACACCAGGGTGGACTTTCCGCTGCCCGTGCCGCCTAAGATACCCACGGTCTGACCGCTTTCGATGTGCAGGTCGATGTCCCGGAGCGTCCATTCGGGGCTGTTCGCGTCGTACTTGAAGGACACATGGTCAAAGTCCACCCGGCCGTCGGCCACCGCGGCGGCCACCGACTCCCCGGTCCCCTCGTCCGTGACAGAGACCGCCTTTTCGTCCGTGATATCCGGCGTCTCGTCCAACACCTCGATGATACGCCGGGCGCAGGCCACGGAACGGGTGAGCATCATAAAGATCATGGACACCATGATCAAAGACATCAGAATTTGGGTAACGTAGGTAAAAAACGTGGTGAGCAGGCCGATCTCCAGTTCTCCGGCGGCGACCATATGGCCGCCGTTCCACATGATGGCGATGATCGCGCCGTAGATAATCAGCATCATCAGCGGCATATTGACGACCACCCGGCCAAAGGCCGTCTCCGACGCCCGTTTCAGGTCCTCGTTGCGCACGGCAAATTTTTCCTTTTCGTGGTCCTCCCGCACAAAGGATTTCACCACCCGGATGGCCGTCAGGTTTTCCTGCACAGAAAGATTCAGACTGTCGGTCTTTTCCTGAAGCAGCTTGAACATGGGCCCCACCCGCACGATGATGATACCCACCACCACGATCAGCAGGGGGATCGCCACCAGGAACGTCTGGGACAGGCGCGTGGAGATCATCAGCGCCAGGACCAGGGCCGAGACCAGCATCACCGGCGCGCGCACCAAAAGGCGCATGCCCATCATCACCGTCATCTGCATGGCGTTGATATCGCTGGTCAGGCGGGTAATCAGGGAGGCAGTGGAAAAGCGCTCGATGTTGCTGAAGGCAAAATCCTGGATATGCTCATACTCCGCCGCGCGCACCTTTGCGCCGAAGGCCATGCCCGTATAAGAGGCAAAATAGGACGCGGCGATGCCCAGCGTCAGGGAGATCAGCGCCATGGCCACCATGATCGCGCCCATACGGATGGTGTAAGCACTGTCGCCGCTGCGGATGCCCACGTCCACGATGCGGGCCATGACCAGGGGGATGAGCAGTTCAAAGACCGCCTCCGCCGCCGAACAGGCCACGCCCAGGGCAAACCACTTTTTGTAAGGCCGCAGATAGGGCCATAATCGTTTGATCATTGTTCCGCTCCTCCTTTGAGATTCTCAGCCACACAGTCCAGCAGACGGCGCAGCTCCTGCTTCTCCGTCTCCGTCATGCCCCGGAGCATCATCTCCTCCGTCTCGCCGACGCGCTGGTCCAGCTCCGCCTCCAGGCGGCGGCCCTTGTCCGTCACAGCCAGGCAGCGCCGGCGGTTGTCCCGCCGGTCGGTCACGCGGGTGAGGAACCCCTTTTCCTCCAGCCGTTCCACAATGCCGTTGACCGTGGAGGCCTTGATCTGGAACTGCCGCCCCATCTCCTGCTGGTTCATCTCTCCCGTTTCCTCCGCCCGGATCAGACACAGGATCATCTGCGCCTGGGCCTGGGTCACGCCGTATTGCTGCAGCTTCTGGTCCATGCGCTGCTTGCACAGCTTGCCGCACACCGCCAGGCGCGGCCCCACGTCGCCCATCTGCCTCTTCCGCAACACCATTCATCATCCCGCTGTATTTATTGATTACCGTGCTAATTATTAGTGTGGTAACTATTATACCGTTCTTACAAAATCTGTCAAGGCCGTTTAGGCAGTGTTCACAATTATTTTACAAAGCGCAACGGGGCAGGACACGGTACATTTGCGCACCGCGTCCTGCCTCGTGCAGTTTCGGTCATTTGATTTGATACAGGGCGTTGAGTACCAGCCAGTTTTGAGGGAAGGGGCGGTCCAGGTTCCAGTAACCCACGCCCAACAGATGATGCTCCGCCGCCAGGCGCAGTTTTGCCTCCATGCTCCGGGCGTCCTCGAACCACACCTCGTGGAGGCGTCCGTTTCCGTCCCGGTAGCGGAACCAGGGCGCCTGGGCGGTCTCGTCGTAGGAGATCTCCGCGCCGTGGAGGCGGGCCAGCTCCACGGCCCGCTGGTTGGAGATGGACTGGGCCTTTGTGTGGCCCTGGATAAAGGGAAGGGGCCAGTCGTAGCCGTAATTGGGGATGCCCATGGTGATCTTGTCCGCGGGGATCTCCGTCAGGGCGTAATCCACCACCTGGTGTACGTTGGGCAGGGGCGCCACCGCCATGGGCGGGCCGTAGGTATAGCCCCACTCGTATGTCATCAAAAACACCTTGTTCGCCGCCCGGCCCAGCAGGGCGTAGTCGTGGGCTTCGTACAGCAGGCCCCGCTGGTCCGCCGACGTTTTGGGCGCCAGGGCCACGGTGACGCTGTAGCCCGCCGGGTTCAGCGTCCGGCGCAGCAGCGTGACAAATTCCGCATACCGCTCCCGCTCCTGGGGCAGGACATATTCAAAATCGATGTCCAGGCCCGCATAGCCCTTCCGCTCGATGGTCTCCAGCACCTCCTGGGCCAGACGCCGTTGCAGCGCCGGGTCGCCCAGCACCATGGTGGAGCGGCCGTTGCTGAACGTCCCCTGCTCGGTCACGGTGGACAGATGGAGCAGCGCGGAGGTGCCGTAATCCCCGGCCATGGCCAGCATCGCGCCGTCCGACAGTGGCAGCAGCTCGCCGCTGCGGGTGATCCCATAGGTAAAGGGCGTGAGATATGTCAAATAGGGCAGCGTGCTCCGCAGCAGCGTGCCGTCGATATAGGGGTAAGCGTAGCCGCTGGCCTCATAGACGCCGACGGGATCGTTAAAATAGGATATGACCAGCACCTCTCCCGCACGGATGACGCTGCGTCCCATCAAAAAAAAGTTGTTGCGGTAAAGTGTGTCCACATCCACGTCATACTGCCGCGCCAGGGACGTCAGCGTCTCCCCCGCCCGCACCACATGGACCACATTCGGAAACTGCACCACCACCGTCTGTCCCACCACCAGCGGACGCTCCAGCGGCAGATCGTTCTCCGCCGCCATACGAAGGGGGTCCACCCCATACTGCTGCGCAATGGAATAGATACTTTCCCCTGCTTTTACCACATGAATCACCATGCCTGCCATCACCTCACCATACCCTATGAGCGCAGGGGCAAAAGGATTCCTTTTTCAGGCTGTCGGAAAAACGCATCTTGATCATCGGATGCGGCGGCTTAAGCGGCTATCTGATCGAAAATATGACGCGCCTGAGCGTAAGCACGATCACAGCGGTCGATGCAGACTCCTTCGAGCCGTCAAACCTGAACCGGCAGCTGCTCAGCACAATGCCTACGCTGGGGCGCGGCAAGGCACAGGTGGCCCAAGAGCGCGCGAAGGCGGTCAATCCGTTGGTGGCCCTCCGCAGCGTACAGGCCCTGTTCGACGCGGATTCCGCACCGTGACTCGGGAGCGCCGCAAACAGGCGATTTTGATGTTTATCCTTGACGCCGCTGGCATCCTATGATATTCTATTCTTTAATCAAGGTCTGCCCCTTCGCTTTTCTAAAACGGAAAAGGCGGCGGAGATCATGGCAGACCCGCTGTTCGATGCCCAAATCGGGCACCCGCTGTTTCTTTCCAACCTGACAGCACCCACCTCCGCCCCGGCCGTCTGGAACTGACGAGTTCCGCCGGCTTTCACTGGCAGGAGGGAACGTGGAAGACCGGCGTCAATTTCATACCAGGTATAGACAGTGGTGGACGAGCCTCTTCTAACGCACCCAGCTTAAGCAACTGGGTGTGGTCTGTTTTTGGACCGATTTTCTGATCACCATCGCGTTGTTTGAAAGCACAGCGAACAACCATGCGGAGAAGAAAAAAAGGAGGCAATCACAATGAATCTCAAGAAACTCACATCCCTGCTGCTGGCCTTGGCTATGACGTTGGCCTTGACCGCGTGTGCCGGCAACAACTCCCAGGAGGGACAGCCCTCTTCCGGCGAAGAAGGACCTCAGGGCGTTGATCTGACCATCCTGTATGAACAGGACGACAGTATGATCAACACTTATTCCCTTCTGGCCGTCAATCCCGACGCGCCCTTTGTGGACGCCGACAACAATCCTGTGTCCGATGTTTACATCAACACCGAAGGCGCCGCCGCTCTGATCCACTGGATGCTGAGCGCCGAGGCCATCGACCTGGCCGCAAATTACGGCTATGCCGACTACGGCGAGTATCTGTTCTATGTTCTGGACGGCGCGCCCGTATCCGAAGCCGAGATCCCCCACGCCACGGAGGAAACAAAGGCCATCCGTATGTCCACCACCACTTCTGTCAACGACAGCGGCCTGCTGGGCTACCTGCTGCCCATTTTTGAAGAAGAGTACGGCTACACGGTGGAGGTCTTTTCCGCCGGTACCGGCAAGGCCATTGCCAATGCAAAATACGGCAACGCCGATTTGATCATGGTACATGCCAAGAGCCAGGAAGAGGCTTTCGTGGCCGACGGCTACAGCTATGTGCTCGACGGATTCGACTCCGAGCGTCTGTCCTTCCTCTATAACTTCTTTGTGCTGTGCGGCCCCTCTGCCGACCCCGCCAGCGTCAAGAGCGCTCCTTCTGTCAAGGACGCCTTTGCCGCCATCGCCGATGGCAAATACCCCTTTGTCTCCCGCGGTGACAACAGCGGCACGCATACCAAAGAAATCTCCCTGTGGCCGGAAGCCCTTGGCATTACCACAGACGCAGAGAGCGTCGCCGGTTATACTGACTGGTACACCTACTCCAATGCCGGTATGGGCGTCTGCCTGACCATGGCTGAGGAAACGGGCGCTTATATCCTGTCGGACAAGGCCACCTTCCT